>JAAZUV010000008.1 GCA_018623995.1 Methanobacteriota archaeon | reverse complement strand
ATCACATTGGCATGTGGATGCACTGAGATAAGATCGGCCCATACGCCGGAAATGAGTTCCCATTCTACGTTCGATTCGATTTTGTCAGGCTCATAACCCGTACGTTGTTCAAGCCGGTTTCGCAGCTCGAGTGGGTTGCACCGTAGTACAATTACAGCATCGATTGGGCAGTGATGGGAAAGATGACCATCAATCACGCAGTGACTGTCGCCTTCCCATTTCCATTCGGCAAGTTTCGAGAGTTCGACCTCGCGTAACGCCTCAAATTCCGAAAGGGCATCAACGCTTTCCGCTGCTTCTTCGAGTGTGATGATCGTCAAACCTTCCTCTCGTAAGCGTGAGGCGAGCGTCGATTTCCCAGTTCCTGGCGAACCGGTGAGGGCAATGACACGAGGCTGCATGCTCATCAGAGCAACCAAACGACGTGAAGAATTAAACATGAGGTTTCGAATGGTATGCTATGGCCGCAATCGCCCTTGTCCTACTCACGACGGAGCCCGGCCGAGAGCAAGACGTTGTCAACGAACTCAGCGAGATGCCTGAAATCGAAGAGGCCATGGTGCTATTTGGCGAATACGATGTGTATTGCAAGGTGGTCGTCGACGAATTTTCACAATTATCGGACCTCGTTTTACGAAACGTTCGTACCATATCAGGAGTTGTTGAAACAACAACCCTGACGGCAGCAAAGCATGGACAGTGAGGTGTTTTCTTGTTTGGTATGTCCGATCCGAATCAGACGCTTGCGCAGATGATTCGATACTTCGAAGAAGAGCGACATGAAATGGTCGAAGTCATGGCAAGCGAGTTCACATCCATGTTACTCGCCAACAAACAGCGAGATGGGGCAACACAAACATTGCTCGTCAAAGGCGTTCGAATTTTGGCCGAAGTCCTATCGATACGCTGCAAGAGCAAACTTGCCATTCAAGCAACGTCTGTTCTCCTACGCGAACGGAAAAAATTGGAAAAAATCCTTGCACAAACCGCACCAACACTCCTTTCCAAACTAACACCGATTGAGCAGGACTACCGTACCATTGGAAACGTGTTTGCGAAAGCAGGAAAAACATCCAAGGCGAAAAAATTCTATTTGAAAGCACACAAGGAGATGCAAGGGAACATCGCTGCTCTCGTTGCAGCATGCCAAATCGATGGAGCGAAGACCAAACTCTGCAAGACACTCGCGATTGCGGTGCAATCTGCGGGCCCTGTTATCTTGGAAAACGGAGCGTACCATCTGAAACCCGAACATGCACCGGGAAGTCAAATTGACCCAGTGTTGGCCATTCTTGAAACATGTTCACATGGACACAAAGAGTGTGCTGAACAAGCCCAACGGATCCGCAAAGAATGCGATGAAATCGCCAATGGGATTCAAGCTGCAAATGAACGGCTGCAATCCGCCATGGATTCCTTGCAACCGAAACACGACTACTATCAGTATTCTTGAGTGGTAGCGAGGGATGGATTTGAACCATCGATCTCCGGGTTATGAGCCCGACGGGATATCCAGACTACCCCACCTCGCTGATTCAAACGCCACAGTCCTTCCCTTTGAAACCACCGATGTGGTATTTTTTCATCTTCTTTCGGCACTGTCTTCTTCAAGGATGACCTACAAGTAGTGCCATGGGCGGACGAGCAGGGGTTGTCTTGTTGTCATCGCTCTTGTTGTGCTCGATGCTTGCTGGCTGTTTTGGAGACGACGATTCAGATCAGAAAGAACTCATTGACTTGGTTGTGCATTACGATGCAACCAATGGAACGATCCAACAATCGTTCATCGGCGGCTCTCAAATCTCATTTACTGGAGTTACCTTCAGTTTTGATTTTGCCCGAACAACATCCGACTATGGCCTGAAGACATTCACGCTTGACCCAGGCGACGGTCGCTCAATCATCAGCATCGATGCATCTGAATCAGCAAGCATCGACGTCGAATACCAAATTCATGGGATGTATGCAGTCATCCTCGCTGCAACCGACATCAACGACAATACTGCGAACATGACGGTTGTACTCCGAGTCGAACATTCGATTGAATGGAGCGAAGCCAACTCAGCAGATCCAGATACAATGGAAATCAACACGACTCCAGGAAACGAAGATTCCAATCCAAAGCAGGTCGTAGTTGCATCTGTTGTTGAGAATCCGAGCATCCTCACCGCCCCGGGAAGTCCTGTCACTGTCACATGGGATCTTACAGACCCTGAATCAAACAGCAAAGGGAGCAACACAGAACAGATTCCTGATGGACAATCAGGCACGTGGGATTTTGATCTGAACTTTCCTGACAAAGGCGTGCACGATTTGGCGGTTACCATTGACCAGGGGACAGACCGAGTGAACATCAATCACATCATCGACATTCTTTACGAGCAGGAAGAATCTGAACCAAACCCATATCAGCAAGAGAATGAATCTGAAGAAGAGAATTCTGAAAGTGAATGAAAAGTGAAAACCGCTATCGCGCGGCGATGACCGAGTTTTTGTTCAAATTTCGTAAACAATTTGTCCCATTCTTCGCTTGATATACCCTCAGCCACTGGTTTGGCATGAGTGATACAATGAGCACAAAAACAAAGAAGAAAACAACAAGTAAGAAGAATGAAGTCCTTACTGAAGACGAAGTGGTACCAATGGAAGTCGTAGATGAAGAGGTTCCCGAAGTCAAAATCGAGGACCTACCTGGAGTTGGCCCAGCAACAGCTGAAAAACTCCGAGAAGCTGGATTCGACGAACTCCTCTCCCTTGCTGTCATGTCGCCTGCAGACCTTGCGGAACAAGCTGAACTTGGTGAAGCAGTTGCTGGGAAGATCATCAACGCTGCCAAGAAAATGGCGAACATCGGTGGTTTCGTTTCCGGTGTAGCGCTCCTCGACCGTCGTCGAGAAGTTCAGAAACTCTCATCCAAAGTACAGTCGATTGACGATCTCCTCGGAGGAGGATTCGAAACACAAGCACTCGTCGAAGTGTACGGTGCATTCGGTTCCGGGAAGACCCAGATTGGACACCAGCTCGCTGTCAACTGCACCATGCCAATCGAGGACGGTGGTTTTGATGGCGATGTCTTCTACATCGATACTGAGGACACATTCCGTCCGGAGCGAATTACGCAGATGGCCCGTGGCCATGGTCTTGATCCAGACACGGTCTTGAGTCGAATCCACGTTGCGCGTGCATACAACTCTGCACATCAAATGCTTCTAGCTGAAGAAATCAAGCGCATGAGCAAGGGGCTCAATGTCAAGATGATCATCGTCGATTCGCTTACAAGTCACTTCCGTGCAGAATTTATTGGTCGTGGCATGCTTGCAAACCGGCAACAAAAATTGAATCGTCACCTCAAGGACCTCAAGCAACTCGCTGATGTCAACAATGCACTTGTTCTGGTAACAAATCAAGTCCACTCTAAGCCTGACGCCATGTGGGGAGACCCAACCAAGCCTATCGGTGGCCACGTTCTTGCTCACGCCTCAACCTTCCGACTTTACCTTCGGAAAGCGAAAGGTGGCCGACGAATTGCACGACTTGTTGACTCTCCAAACCTACCGGACGGCGAGTGCGTCTACCAGGTCACACAAGAAGGTCTCCGTGACTGATTCGGTGTGCTAAAATCGCTTCCGTGATGGAAGTTTGGTGCAATACATTCAAGTTAGGATGAATCAAGATAATGGCCATGCGCCATTTGATTGAACGAGTTTTGGAACTATCTGATGAGGAAATTGTACCTCAACTCGATCCACAACCAAACGGCCAAGGAACTGACGAAGAGCTTCGTGCATTGCTTGAATCGCTTCAGCCTCGGATTCGTGTGTACGGAGTCGGCGGTGCTGGTTGCAACGCAGTCGGTCGGCTCGATGCTGAAGGCCTGTTTGAGAACTCATTCGTTACGGGCTACGCCATCAATACAGATGCTCAAGCACTCCTTATGTCTCCTCTCGAACACAAAGTTCTGATTGGACGAACTGCACGAGGTAGAGGAGCAGGAGGCGATCCAACAAAAGGCGAAGCTGCAGCTCTTGAATCCGAAATGGCACTGCGAGGCATCACCACCGATACACAGCTTGCGATCATTGCCGCAGGTATGGGGGGA
This sequence comes from Methanobacteriota archaeon, assembly GCA_018623995.1. Taxonomy (GTDB): domain Archaea; phylum Thermoplasmatota; class Poseidoniia; order Poseidoniales; family Poseidoniaceae; genus MGIIa-L2. Next base: position 16,791 of record JAAZUV010000008.1, on the reverse strand, counting down.
GGTTCCGGTACTGGAGCAGCAGGCCATATCGCACGACTAGCAAAAGAACAGGGTGCGATGACCATCGCCGTAGTCACCTATCCGTTCAAATCCGAAGGAGCGACACGCAAAGAAAATGCGGAATGGGGTCTTGAGCGCCTCCGTGAACACTGCGATACAATTCTCGTGATTCCAAACGAGCGCCTTCTCGAAATCGAAGGCGTGAAGGATCTTCCACTCGCGAGTGCATTCCGAGTTGGAGATGAACTCCTCGTTCGTTCCATCATCGGTGTCACTGAATTGCTCACGCGAGATGGAATGGTGAATCTTGACTTCGAGGATCTCAAAGCCGTCATTCACTCAGGAGCTGGGGTGGCGATGATTGGTCTCGGTGCAGGTTCTGGACCCGGAAGAGCTGAAGAAGCTACATTGGAAGCCCTGCATTCGCCCTTACTTGATCTCGACTTCAGCGATGCTCGCGGTGCGCTCATCAATGTCGTCGGAGGCAACAATCTCACATTAGGAGAGGCGGAACGTTGTGCTCAAATCATCACAGAGCGTATCTCGCCTCATGCAAAAATCATCTGGGGAACTGCTGTTGATGAAACACTGGATGATGAGATTCGCGTCATGCTCGTACTTACAGGTGTCAAGAGCGAACAAATTCACGGATCCTCGGAACGTCGTCAGCTCAAAGCACTACGGAGCAGTACAATTGAATTTGTCAATTGATCAGTCACGCAATGTGATGATCAGCAACCCTACGAGTGCAATCATCGAGACCAAACCAACGGTGTAGTCCATCGGGCTGAACCCATCTGCTTGGTCTGAAAAAATTTCACCATCGAACTCTACACCAGGCAATCGTAGACTGAGGCTGTTCCACGCATCTTCAGAACTTGCTTGATTACCATTCACAGCGTTGCCGTATACTGTGAAATCAACATACGATGCATTGTCTTCAGGACTTTGGAGTGAGAGGTTCCAACTTCGAACCTTGTTGCCTGATTCAGTGTGTGTCCATCCACCGTCCAATTCTTGAATCAAACCAGCTGATTCATCAAAGGTGATGGATCCTCCATCGACCAACATTCTGAACCCTCCAATCGAACCATTTGGATTTGCTGCAACTGTTTCGGACTCAACAGTGATGGAAAAATTGTAGGTTGTATTCGATTCATAGGATTCGGGCAATCCTTCAATCCACACAATCGTAGATTGATCCCTATCTCCGTGACATAGGCATCCTTCATTCGCAGATTTACCAATACCAGATGGTGCAGAAACGGCGACCTGCGAAAGGAGAGCGAGAACAAGCACAACAACAGCTCCTCGCATCTTAATCCTCGATTCAACCAAAAATACCCTCCATTTGAATCTTCATGTTCGATGCAGAAGGAACAATACTTCAAAAGTAAACCACGAGGATTTGTTTTTGATAACATGGATTTTGAACAACCAATAGTGGCGGATTTCAACGCTGATGAGGTCGATATTTTCGCTGAACTAGGTGCTCCTTCATCGGTACAGCCCGCTTCAACAAACCCACTGCACAACATTTTGCTTGAGGAAGAAGACCATGAAACGCCAGATGTTGATCCGGTTCTCGTTGCAGAATTGCTCCAAGTTCTCGCCCAACACAACATTCGTCAACAGTCCGAAGATGGGTTTGATGCGCTTCCAGAGAATGCTCACAACATTGACTTGAATTCAGCCAGAGTCACACTCTCAGACGATGAATACCGTCTTTCTCTACTCGTCGAACTCCAAGATAATCAACAGATTCGACCGTGCGTCCGAGTTCAACACAATGCGGGAGATTTTGATTTCGTTGAAGAGAACAACATCCCTTCCGTCTGGAAGCCATTGTATGATTTGTTGGAGAATGCCTTCAAACAGGCGATTCAATCTTTGAAATCCAGCACTTACTTCTGATGAAGAACGAGATCCCAAACAATTTCGATGTTCTCGTCAAGCGAATTTGAAACGGAGCAGTACTTTTCATGGGACTTTTCAATTGTCCTTCGAACGAGTTTCTCAGGAACATCACCTTCGACATGGTAGATCATGTTGACCTTCGTGAACGAACGTGGATACTCCTCCCTGCGATCAGCATCCAAATCGACCCAAACTTGTCCAAACTCACGGTTTTTCAGGCCGACAACGACATCGACGATGGAACATGCTCCAATCATCTGCAGGAAGATTTGCATGGGCGATGGGCCATTCTCCCAATCAACATCAATCGATTGGCCTCGCTCGTTTTCGCAGTCGAGTTTTGTCCCGCCGGTCCACGTTACCTTCGCTCTCATAGAAACAATCGCATCGGTTGGTTCTTGAAGTGGTTATTGGTGGGTCGGTATGAGAACTATGAGCGGCGAACCTGTTGTCATGCAAAATGGAAAACTTCACATCCCAAACAATCCAATTATCCACTACATCGAGGGGGATGGAATTGGTGTCGATATCAGCCCAGTTATGATTTCCGTTGTCGATGCAGCTGTCTCAAAAGCATACAACGGTGAAAAGCAAATCGCCTGGAACGAGGTTCTCGCCGGCGAGAAAGCATTCAATGCAACTGGAGAATGGCTTCCGGAAGCGACACTCGATGCCATGCGCTCGGGTCTTGTTTCCATCAAGGGTCCACTCACTACCCCAGTCGGCGGTGGAATTCGTTCGCTCAATGTCGCTCTTCGACAAAAACTGGACCTCTTCGCTTGTGTCCGTCCAGTTCGATGGTACGATGGTACGCCATCTCCGGTCAGAACGCCCGGTGATGTTGACATGATCATCTTCCGTGAGAACAGTGAGGACGTTTACGCTGGTATTGAATGGGAAGCAGGTTCCGACGGAGTCAAGAAATTGATTGATTTCTTGACCAACGAGATGGGTGTTGATAAGATTCGATTCCCAGATACATCTGGTATTGGAATCAAACCAATCAGTCAAGAGGGAACAAACCGAATTGTTCGAGCTGCACTTCAATACGCAATCGACAACGACAAAGAGAGTGTCACGCTTGTTCACAAAGGGAACATCATGAAGTTCACTGAAGGTGGATTCCGAGACTGGGGCTATCAACTTGCGAAGGAAGAATTCGGTGCGGTCGAACTTGACGGTGGACCTTGGTGCACTATGAAGAACCCAATCACTGGAAATGAGATCATCATCAAGGACGTAATCGCAGATGCCATGCTCCAACAAATTATCACACGTCCAGCAGAATACAGTGTTCTTGCAACCATGAATTTGAACGGCGACTACATCTCAGATGCACTCGCTGCTCAAGTTGGCGGTATTGGTATTGCTCCAGGTGCGAACATCAACTATGATACGGGAATTTCAATTTTCGAAGCAACCCACGGAACTGCACCAAAATATGCAGGACAAGACAAGGTCAATCCCGGATCGCTTATTCTCTCTGCAGAAATGATGCTACGTCACATGGGTTGGGCCGAAGCCGCAGATTTGATTGTCAAGGGAATGGAAGGTGCGATCAGTGCAAAGACAGTTACATACGACTTTGAACGCCTGATGGACGATGCTACCTTACTCTCATGCTCTGCCTTTGGTGAAGCACTCATCGCACATATGTGAAGGGGTTGACATGGACGACGTTCGGAAGATGCTACGGAATCTTTCGGATGCAGCAAAGGAACGCGGCGCTCCATTGGACTGGTTCGAAGATTTGTACGAATTCGCAGAAAAGGATCGCAATCTTATCCCGTGGTCAAAGGGTGAACCGCATCCATTCCTCGTCGATTGGTTGGGCAATCATTCAGAACAAAAGACTGGCAATGCTTTGGTCGTTGGATGCGGATTGGGCGAAGATGCGGTGTTCCTTGCAGAGAGAGGATGGAGCGTAACGGCCTTCGATTTATCAGCATCCGCCATCGATTGGGCCAAAGAAATGCATCCGCACCCATCCATATCCTGGGAAGTAGGTGACTTACTCGATCCGCATCCTGATTGGATTGGAGCATTTGACCTGGTTTTGGAAGTACACATTCTGCAAGCAATTCCTGAATCATTCCGTATTCCTGCATCAACGAACTTAGCACCACTCGTCCGTCAAAATGGAGTCCTGATATGCATTGGACGAATGAATCCTGCAACGCCAATTGTAGTCGATGGTCCTCCTTGGCCTCTGAACCGTTCGTTTATCGAATCTATTGGGAGTGAGCTCAAACCGATTGACTTCTATACGGTTCAGTACGAAGAGGAAGAACATCTACGCTACAGGGCAGTTTGGCAGCGGTCATGATTCTCGAAGCCATTGCTTCAAGGTACGACTGTTCTTTGCAATACCGAAACCAAAGCGCTCTTCGAAGGCTCGAGCGACAACGGTGAAGTCCCCATCATGGGTTGCTACAACAATTGAACCAACGTTGTCAATTGGCCGATTGGATAGGACGGAAGCGTATTGCATAATCTTTCGATCGGGGTGTTGAGGATAGATCTTCTTGCCACCAATTTCGGTTCGAATGTTCTTGCCATCGTAATGCTGACGCATTTTTGTTAATTCATCGTAGATTTCATTGTGTTGCGTAAGGAACGCATCCATCGAAGACTTCACTTCATCACTTACAGCCTCGGCTTCGATTTCATCTGAATTACCAGCCCACGTGCTGAAATCGAAGATGATTTCATCAACGATCGATTTCATGTTTTCAGGAGACATCGTTGATTCCAATACCTCACTGTCTACAAGTGCATTTTCGAACCTCGAACGTATGTCATCGATGGAACGAGTGATGTTCTCGACTTCGCTTCGAACAACCTTCGGTAGCCAGAGGTCGACCTTGTCGTTCGCAGCTAAGTAGAGCAGATAGCCTGCAAAATGGGACCGCTGGTTGGTTGAATCTTCAAAGTGATTTGAACGATTGAGTTTTTCTTGAATACGTTGATACAAGGCATCGATTACGATATTTGTGTCCACCAAAACAAGCGGCTTGAGTGGAAGATGTCTGAGATATCTTCGATCCGATGTACGTATGTCGGATTGATGTCGACGGAACAACACCAATTCTAAGTTCGCAAAGGATTTGTTTCGGTCTTTGAAGCGACCCGATAATTGTGCACGCTCAAGGATGCGAAGAGCATCAAGAGGCGACGTTTCACTCGCTTGCTGAGCAAGTGTATGCACTTCCATTGCATCAGGATTACGCATCAACATGATGTCGCGATATCGACGATCAAAGGACTTCGAACTTTGTGTTCTGTAGTCTCTCTGCAAAGCGTTCGTAGCAGCAAGTAGACGGCCCGTAAACGGTTCTTTTGGCAACGGCTTCGGGTGCTCATCTGGGTAGGTATGGAGAAGGTCAAGTTCATCCTCCTTGAAGATGGTTTTTGTTCTCGTTTTCTCCTCGCCTTCTTCTGTCTCTTCGACAATGGTCTCTTGTCGCTTAACGAAATTCTTCAACATCGATGTTGCTTGAGCAGTCTCTTGAATCGAAGCTTTGTGTGACACGTCGAGATACAATTGGAATCGTTTCGTAATCGCTGCACGCAAATTCGGATGTTCGGACAGCAGTTGCTTCGCCTCTCCCCATTTTTTGTCGAATGCAAAGTGAATCAGAGCCTTTCGGTAGAGCATCATTTCTTCATCGTAAGCAAACTCTCTAGAATCTGCTGAGCGTTTGAAAAGTCGTGCAGCAGAGAGATTCTTACCTTTGGACGCATCAAGCGTCGCTTGTGCAAGCAGAGCCCAAATCGAACGTGGATGATGAGATTGGTACCATTGAACGAGCGACTCGATTCCGAGATCGAATTCGTACATCAGCTCACGAACGCCATCAACGATGGGGTAAGGAATTGAAGGCTGCGTCAAAACGGTCTCAAGCAAGGAAATGACTTGGGCCGTATTGTCTCCGCGTTCGAGAGAAAGGCGAACGTTGTTCAATCGGAGTTTCGAGACAATCGTTCGCAAGAGTGCTTCACCCATGTCTGTCATTTCACCCTCTTCCAAGGATTCAATGACGTTGCTGAGGTGTTTCTCATCAACGAGATGAGAGCCACCAGACGATAGGGCGTTGACGATTTGATTGACTGCTAGGATTCCCTTCTTTGGTAATGTACCGGTCAACTCAAGCTTGCTGACGGATTCCTCAATACGCCCTTCAAGCAGGAGCAACAATTTGTGTTCATCTTCATTGACCGAAGCAGGAACTTCGGTCGATTGAACCACTTGCAGCGCTTTCCTTCGTGCACTTCGAGCCAATTTCCAGTCCGTTTCATCGCGACTTGCACTCAAAAGATGGGCGACAATAAGCGTCTCGAATGGATGCGTGGGGATAGCAAGTTCATCCTCGAGCAAAATGCTAGCCAACTCATCCAAGTTGAGGGTCTGAACAAAGATATGCACGGCAAGCGATTGGACTTCCGCCCAGCCTTCACCGTTGAGATTTCGGAGTAAAACCAAAGCCTTGGCTCGAAGCGACGTCGGTAATGCATCTTCTTGAGCAATTGAGACCAAACCTCCTTCATCGATGTTGCTCATGTTGGCCTCGAGCCAGGTGTAGGCATCTGGATGGTTCAATTGAATTAAGAGTGGAAGCAGTTCTGATGCATCGGAATCGTGTTCGAGTGAGATGGACTGAATGATTTTCAAAGCATCGCCACTTCGAGCTTCTTCGACATAGCACTGAAGCATCTTCCAGCGTACAACATCAACTCGATTGGTTGGTGCTTGAGCACTGATGAGGATCTCAAGGCCAATTTCCAACTGAGACGTTGTTGGACTCATGCGATCCAATGGACCGTTCAACCACGCCAATTTGAGAAGCGCCTTGCCGAGGTCATCGTCGTTTTGTGTGAGATAATCATCGCTCCATTCAATCGATTCCGCGGTCAGGACCATGGCGAGCTCGTATCGTTCTGCGAGTGATTTGTTCGCCTTCTGTAGTCGTTCAAGAATCACATCTGTTGCACCATTGGTGTTCAAGGCAATTAAGAGAGAAACCAATGAAAGATTTCCTTCAAATTCCAACAAATTCGATTCAACGCTCGGCCACTTTCCAGAGGAAAGTCGCTTGATTAAACGCTTCATTGCCACGAGGTCCTCAGCACTGTACTGTTCGTCTGGAATCGATTTGAAAACATCGAGACACGATGTTGCATCGAACGGATCGATGGCAATTTCAGACAAATCGAGCGTCTTTTTCTTCGAAGTGGATTTAGATTCTGCAACTGGGCATGCAGAAAATTGACCAAAAAGGTCGCTTCTTTTTGCCATCTCGTGCCAAACAGAATGCACGCCTTGAGCAAGACAAGCATCACGTAATTCGGTTTCAAGAGATGCATAATCGCCCTCTTCCCATTGTTCAGCGTGAAGGAATTTATTGACCAAAAGGAGAGCAAATCGTAGTGCTGGTGTTTCCTCAGTCATGGATTGAATATCCGTTGGAGAAGGAATGTTCGATTGTTGTCGACCACGACGACGACCGCGACGGAAACGTGGCGATGGAGCGATGGTTTCACCATCTTCGTCTTGGCCTGGAATTTCGGTCTCAAGAACGGCAAGTTTGACCAGTTCTTTCCACGGTTTATGCATCAATGTGTACTCAGGGCATTTACCGACAGCATTTAGCCGTCGATTCTTAATCGTCTTGAATCCTGCTTCAAGACATGCCTCAAGATAAGATTCTTGCATGGCGCCCCCGCCTTTCCCTCGTCATCCAACCTTTGAACTCACCGCTAGGGTCACATGCACAAGAGAAACCAATTCAAGGAAGTTAAGCCTCGCAGGAAACAGCGGAGGAGTGGTTATGATAACGCGTACGGTCATCATGCTTATCCATCCAATTCTTGCAACCATCTTCGTTTTGTGGCTCGTTCGACAATACGGCTGGAGAAAAAAAGGGATGACGCTCCGAGGTGACGAGCGCAAGCAGGCACTTGCTCGTCATCAACGGCATGGTGAGTGGCTTCTTTGGGCTGGAATCAGCTTAGCAATCGTCGCTTTTGTCGCACGTGCCATCTCAGGAATGATCGTCAACGATGATTGGACATCCGATCTCCTTCCTCAGAATCTGCATGGTTTCACTGGCCCGGTCGGTTTGGTTCTGCTCTGGTTGGTTGTACGTCATGGCCGAAAAACTGCAGAATTGATAGAACAAAACGAATCGTTCACGGTTGAACGGACAAAGCACGGACGTGCGTCGGATATGATGATGGCCTTGGTGATGATTCACTCATTCCTTGGGCTCATCTACACATTCCAAGTCATCTAATGTTGATACTTGAGATCAACATCGCGATTGTTCCACATCTCCATCCATCGCTCGAGATTGGATTCAATTCCAGGAGGTTGGATACGACAACCACATGCATTAGCATGGCCACCTCCATGCTGATCAAATTCCGTTGCTAATCGAGAAAGATCGTAGCGGTTTTGTCCTTGAGGAAGGAATGAATTCGCATAGAAACTTGCGGAGAGAGGAGGTCGTGTTTTGTTTCCAATTTCACCATCTGAATATCCATGAATGATGCAACAAGCATCTGCATCTTCACCAGCATGGGCAGTGATGAGATACCCATTCGAACGATGACCTGTGTCCTCAAGACGACATATCGCCAAACGATTCACAATCGTGGTTTTTTCTTGAACCAAAGCCATCAGTTCTTTGCGCGATGTTCGAGCGAATTCCATGCGTTCTTCGACAACTTTGTCGTTGAAGATTTGTTCCATGGAAGTGCATGTAAGGAAGAGATTGAGCAAATGATGCATGTACTCTGCATCGTTGTAACTCAACGTTCGAGACAACTGCAGCAATGGCCCATCCTCGCGAAATGTTTCGAGGGAAATACCACCAGAATCGAGGTCATCAACAAGGGGCATAATTGTTTCAAGATGTGGAAATGCGTACTGCTTTCGAAACAATTCGAAGGCAAGTCGGGCTGCTGAAGGAGCATGATCCCAGTGAACAATTCCCCCCTTAGAGGTGAAGACATCATGTTCTTGTTCAGTTGGTTTGTTGGTTAAATGATGATCAAGATACCAACCACTGTTCGGATGAAACGGAAGGTCGACCGTAACAGTATTCTCATCGATGAGATGATCGATGATACCCGAGCGAATCAGGGCTGCGTGAGCAAAGTGAACCTCAGCATCAGGGTAGGCTTTCTTCAAGACAACCGCAGCGCACATTCCATCCATATCCGAATCGGCAACGATTCGATGGACGTCCGGGAACGACGACGCACTTGTCATATTCAGGACCTCAAATTCGACGTATATTGAACCTATTGGGCAGATACAAGACGCGAAGATATCAAACGATAATCCTAACAGGGCCAATCAGAGGGGATGAGATGGAGACTTCTTGCGGCGTTGTTTTGGTCAACATCGACAGCATTCTACTGTTGCAATACCCGCAGGGTCATTGGGATTTACCAAAAGGTCACGTCGAAGACACGGATGTCGATCATGTTGCTACTGTTCGTCGAGAATTAGCAGAAGAAACTGGAATCACTGAACTGACATTCGACCAAGACTTTGTCGAACGCACAGCATACACCTACCGACACAAAGGGAGAAAGCGAGAAAAGGAAGTCTTCTGGTTTCTAGCAGAAACAGATACTCTCGATGTTACACTCTCGCACGAACATCGCGACCACTTGTGGTTGGATTGGGAACAAGCGCTTGCCCAGTTGACACACGACGAAACGCGTGGCGTTGTTCGCAAAGCCTGGGACAAGGCGAAGTCGACAAATTAGATGTTGTCAAAATCAGCATCATGTTCTGCTTGCCTCAAAATCGAGTTTGCAATCCCATCTTCTTTTCCTCGCTTTCCAAGAGGTTGCCAGAGCATTTCTTCTTCTCCAAGAACGGCAGTAATCCATCGGCTCAAGACAAAAAGCCAGTCGGAGAGACGATTGACGTAAGTGAGAACCAGCGGACGGACCGATTGCTCCCCCTCATGTTCACGTAATTTGACAATGCCTCTCTCGAGACGACGAGCGACCGTTCGAGCATGGTGAAGCACAGCTTGAGGCGGGCCACCAGCAGGGAGAATAAACGACGTAAGTGGCTCAGTTTGCGTAAGCCATGCATCCATGTCGGAAACCAAAGTGTCGGCTTGGTTTTCGTTGATGAGGACCATGTAATCGGGAAGGTTTTCTGGTGGGCATGCCAACTCTGCACCAAGATCAAACAATTCGTGTTGAATGCGTGACAGAGCAGTATCGCAGATGAAGTGGACGCGTCCAGCATTTTTCCTGTCTCCACCATCTTGATGATGCAATGGTAGTCGTGAACATTCCATGCGTACAAGACCGATGATTGAATTCAATTCATCACAGTCTCCAACGACAGAAAATCGCACATCCGATTTGAGACGTCGACTACCGTCGACAAGGGAGGATTCACCTTTATCTCCGCCACCAGTGTGAACTCGGTCGATTCGAACCATGTGCTCTTCCCCTATGCTGTTGGGAAGTTATGCTTCTATGAGTGGTTTTCGGGACGAGAAGCCTTCATCAAGACCGTAGTACCATTCAATATCGGATTCACCACATGTCCAAGAATAGAGCATCAGATGATTGTCCACGACGCCGTACCACTCGATTCGACCCGGATCGAGTCCTGCTACGCGAGCGCCATGACGTTCGATTTTCGCAATGGTTTGTTGCCAGTGTGCGACAAGTCCGCCGAGTAATTCTGACATCTCAACAACGTGAGGATGTTCTGGTGGTAAGGATTCAAGGAGAATTTCAATTTCTTCCGTCATATCATGCGCCTCGTCAACAATCGCTTGCAGTGTTGACAACTGGCGTTCAACATCAGGAAGCGTTTTACGGACCTGCTCGATGCTGAGAACACTCAGATTTTCGAGATCCAATCGCTGAACATCTTCCTCGTTCAAATCTTCCAAAAGCATGGGTTGTCCAGAAAACAATGGTTCTCTGTCAAGATTGAACATGTGGGCATGTTCTTATTGGCACCACTTAATCTCATCGCATGTATCCAATGCGTGACATCAATTTCAATGGTTGATTTGAATTTGCGTCGGCGGGTTCATCTTGGACAAGAAGCGCTTACCAAAATAAAGAGCTACGTACATCCAGACCGCAACTTCGACAATGACGAGTAAATAGTACCAATCACCGAGGGAGTCGATCATTGCAATGCCGTCAAAAGGAACACCATTGAACCCCATGTAGATCGCCTGAGCAAAGAGGTTTGCAGCAGACCAACTCATCACCATCCAGAGGAATACCTTGACTGGAATTTGCTTGTTCATATACATAAATCGACGTCTATGTTCTTTAAATTATCTCGTTTTTGCGTAGATTTTGAAAGATTCCGGAAAATGAATCTCTATTCGGACTCTTCGTCCTCGAGTACGGGAAGCCGTTCCGCAGCTTGTGAATCCAAGTCAGTCAATGCATCGTGGATGGCTTGAATGTATTCGCGAGCAACGGCGGATTCACCCCCCTCCCGGTCGAGATACGTCTTCCAGTTCTGAGCTTCGTCGTCTTGGCCGAGGAACATGTGAATTCGGTGCAAAGCAACGTATGCCATAGGATTCAGGTGCTCTTCATCCGCATCCCATCCTTTTTCGAAACATTCGATGGCTCCATTTCGTCCCGTCAATCGACCTTGCATCAACGCAACCATCCCTGCTTGAGACCATGCCATAGGAAGTTTGCCGATCAGTAAACCGCGGAAAATAAGCCACGTTTCACCACCACCTAATACAACGATGGTGAGGAATCCTGCCCATTGTTCAACTGTTGAAAGATCATCCCACGTTGAAACCATGAGGCCGACAACACCAACGCAGAACATCATTCCTGAATAAGGTGCTACGAGAACGTCCCGTTGGGTTTGAGCAAGTTGGTAGACGCCCGCAACCAAACCAAAGCCCCCAAGTCCGGACAACATGACGAAATGTGCAAAAATGGTCATCGGCTTTGGTGCTGCTTGACCGATCAAAACCAGAGTTGCAAGCATAAGAACAAGCCAGCCAAAGCGAGCACTGGGTCGAGGAAACGGTTGATTCTTGCTATTGTAGACAAGAGCCAGTCCGATAAAAAACTCGAACGCAATGAGGGCCCATCGCAGACTTGCCTCATCGCTGAATGGGGCCGCCATGGCCCTTGCTCCATCTTTCTGTTGATTAGGATTCGCTCAAGCCTTGTGATACGATGTTCCTTTGATTATTTGGAACGCCCTGTACAATTGCTCAAGGAACAACACTGCAGCAAACTCATGTGGGAAGGTCATTTCAGACAGTGAGATTCGAGGCAAATGTTGTCCAAGATTGCTCCAGCCTTCTGCAGGGCCGATCGCAACGTGTGTGTCGGATGCCTGAAGCGTCCAAGTCTGAACCTTCTTGGAAAAATCAACCGAGGTGAAGGTTTCGCCCCGTTCATCAAGAAGGAGCAATTGCCCATTCATGGATTCAAGTTTTGAAAGGTACTTTGGCAATGCATCGTTGTGGACATGCACGCTGATTCCAGCGTTCTGCAACCGTGCTTGGTAAGATTCTGCGAGACCTTTGAGAGATGGATCCTTCAACTTACCGTGGAGATGGAGGTGAATTCGTCCCATGGTTGGTCGAATGCCTTCTTGTTTTTCATCTTCATGCGAAAGATGAAAACGTAGGTGCAAAAACAGACCTCATGGGTTGGTGGCCGTTCGGTAAGAAATCATCAATCAGACATCGAATCGACGATCCTCTTCGCAAAGACACGCGGCAGTGGCTCTCTGAACTTCGGGATGTATGCGAGATGAATTTTGACAATCCAGAAGGTGCTCGCAGAGAAATTCGTCAAATGCAAGTCAATTGGCATCAAGCCTACGCTGAAGGTACGCTACCCGAGTACAACAGAGAAGGCCTTGAGAGTCGGGCCTATCGCTTACTTGCCTGCGCAGACGATGAATGGATGGAATGGTTGGACAATGAAGAGTTTTGGAAACCTGGCTGGCGACCTGACCAAGACGTTAACGAGGATTGAAGAAGGACGCTCAGGTGGAGTCGACCATGAGCCAAGCAACGTTGCACGTGTTGCAAACGTGTCCCTTCTCGTGGAAGGTACGTGGACTCATCGAGCATCTTGGACTCGATGTGGAAGAAATCCAAGTGAACGCAATGCGTACCAAGAAGGAGCTCTCGTTCACGAATGGATGGAATAAGGTTCCTGTCTTCACCGACAATGACGGAGAAGTTGTCGTTGATTCGACCCCGATCATGAAGCACATCGATGAGAAATACAACAAATCGACACTGTCAAGCGAACAGGGTAGCGAACGATACGATACAATGCTCGCCCATGTTGATGAAGCCTGGAAACGAGCCACGATACCAATCCTCTACGGTTCGCTTGGGGCTGCTCTGAGCACAACTCGACGTGTATCAAAATTGGAAAAGTTTGGATTCATTTCCAGAAGGCTCTACGCATGGGCAGGTTTCCCCATCATGTGGGGAATCATTGCTCGAAAGCGGGTCAAGAAAGATGGCCGGACGCCAAAGAAACTCTGGCACGATTTGCTGACTGAGTACACCGCTTCCTTCGATGGTCAATCCTACTTTGGTGGAGAAGAACCTAACCTCGTCGATTTTGCTGCCTTCGGTTACATGCGATCGATTTCTCCATTCAAGCAGTTCAAACTCCTCGAAGAACATGAGATGGGCATGAAGTGGTACAGATTGATGGAACAGCAGCTGAAGTGATTTTGTGGAAAACATCAATCTCAACGGTTTGGAATTCATCCCCATCGCCTCAGGTAGTTCATGGCTTGGTAGCGACCGCGGAGGCTGGATATACGCAAGTCAACGGCCTCGATATGAGGTCCGATTACCCTCGTTCTACATCCTTCAAAGTCCATTGACACGGGGTCAAGTTGCATTGCTACTGGGGGAGGCGGAGACCCCAGAGGGTGCTGACGAACCGATGACTGGCCTTACGATCAACGAAATTGAATCTCTGCAAGCAATGGTTCAGTCAACCCTCGATTCGATCGAAAGGGAACAATCATTGGAAGCTCGAATGCCATCGTTTCCTGAGTGGAATCATGCCTTTTCCAACATTGAACTTGAACCTGGTGTTGTCGAAATTCTCAGCGACGCCGCTGCAACGAGCCATCGTGGAGGCATGATGGACGGACGACCACGTCCCGTTGAAACCGATGGCCCGCTCCAGCATCACCGACTTGCAGTGGAGATGCATCCTCGAAAAAAAGGAACGCATGCAACATCGAACATTCCAGTGGACCGCCCACTTCCAAACACCGTGGTACGATTCGTCCTCTCTCCGCCTCGAGTCGAGCCTGCGCGTCGTGTTCCTATGAGTGCTGATGTACTCGGCAACCTTCGTACTGAAATCATCTGGACAACGTTGCTGGGAATCATCCCTTCGTTCCTCATTCCAGTTCTGCGTGGTTTCGGATCGTACGCTCTTGACGGCTGGGCCAATCTGTTGTTTGGCGGACTTGTTGCTGGATTTGTTACTGGCGCCATTTGGCGTCCACGTCGACCTTCAATACCATACGAAGACGGCGTTCAAGAATCGGATGGGTTGTTCGCCAACGTTTCCCAGTAGGAGTCTTTTCGCATCGAATCTGCGACGCAAATCGCTGCCATGTTGACGATGTGACGTACACCATCTTGTCGGGCCACCAATTGAACAGGATGCTTCATTCCCTCGAGAATTGGCCCCGTCATTTCTGCATCTGCAAGTTGTTCAAGCATCTTGTACACGATGTTCGCTGATGCTAGGTTTGGTAGGACCAGAACGTTTGCAGGACCTGTGAATTCCATGAATGGATATTCCTTCTGAACGTTTGAATCGAGCGCAGTATCCGCTTGCATCGGCCCATCGATGACCAATGTTGGATCAAGAATGCGAGCCATTTCAACCGCTTCTTCAATTCGATCACTCCGTTGCGCACGGGTGCTACCAAAATTCGAAAACGAAAGCATGGCAACCTTCGGATCGACACCAAATCGACGAGCAACCTTGGCCGTTTGAACAGCAATTTCTGCGAGTGTTCTGCTGTCCGGGTATACATTCACGGTTGCATCAGCAAGGAACAGAATCTTACCTTTGATGGTGACCATGTAACAACCAATGAGACAGTGGGCATCATCCGAGGCACCGATGGTTTCCAACACTGGGCGAAGAACATCGCTGTAATTTCGACTCACGCCGCCAACGAATCCGTCTGCATCTCCTGCTTCGACCATTTGACTTGCGAAGTAAGGTCGACTCTTGAGCAATCGTGCAGCATCGACCTTTGTCACGCCTTTTCGCTTTCGTCGCTCAAACAATGCATCCGTGTAAGCACCTTTGCGGCGTTCATCGAAACGAGGGTCATAGCATTCGTAATCGAAGTTGAAATGCATCTCCTCCATCATTCGAGCAATTCGGTCGATTGGACCGAGTAAGATTGGTTTGCAGATTTTCTGTTCAGCCAATTGAGCCGCTGCGCGAATAACCTTCTCATTGTCACCTTCTGGGAACACAATACGCTTATTTCGACGACGAACTTGATTGATGATGCTACGCATAATCGAATAGGTCATACCCAAGCGGGCCTCAAGATCCTCTCGGTACGATTGGAGTGAGAATTCCTCGGGCGTCACAGATGCAATTCCTTCTTCGACAGCAGCCTGAGCGACGGCAGACGCCTCCCAAATGAGAACTCGGCGATCAAATGGTTTCGGGATGATATACTCAGGCCCGTATTCCATGGTGGCCCCATCGTATGCTGCAGAGATGTAATCTGGAACGGGTTCTTTGGCAAGTTCTGCAAGGGAACGTGTTGCTGCCATTTTCATATTCTGTGTAATATCGCGGGCTCGAACATCGAGCGCTCCACGGAAGATGTAAGGGAATCCGAGAACGTTGTTGACTTGATTCGGATAATCGGAGCGTCCTGTTGCAATGATGGCATCGTTCCTCACCTCAAGAATCTCTTCGGGCATGATTTCTGGTGTTGGGTTTGCAAGAGCAAACACGATTGGTTTGTCCGCCATTGCTGCAACCATCTCTTGCGTGACGAGTCCGCCTTTGGACAAACCAAGGAGCACGTCTGCTCCATTCATCGCATCGAGAAGTTGTCCATCATCGCAGTCAGCTGCAAACTTTGCCTTGTATTGATTCAGTTCGCCTCGGTCAAGACGTCCCTTTGTGATGATGCCTTGCGAGTCGACCATCTTGATGTTCGATCGCTGAACGCCAAGGGCGACGTAGTGTTCTGCACACGCAAACGCAGATGCACCTGCACCTACGACAACAACCGAAATCTCATCCAGTTTCTTTTCTTGAAGTTCAACAGCATTCAACAATGCTGCACCCGAAATAATGGCAGTACCATGCTGATCGTCGTGCATGACAGGAATATCCGTTGCTTCTGCAATTCTGCGCTCAATTTCGAAGCATTCTGGAGCTTTAATGTCTTCAAGATTGATGCCTCCAAACGTCTTGGAAATGTTGACCACCGTCTGAATGAACTCCTCAGGGTCGGTCACATCGATTTCAATATCAAATACATCGATGTCTGCAAACGTTTTCAGCAACAATCCCTTTCCTTCCATGACTGGTTTGCTCGCTAATGCTCCAATGTTACCAAGACCTAGAACTGCTGTACCGTTGGAAATAACAGCGACCAGATTTCCTTTTGATGTGTATCGGTACGCATCTTCTGGACGCTCAGCAATTTCAAGACAGGGGTATGCAACTCCTGGCGAGTATGCGAGAGAGAGTTCGTGTGCTGTAGAATGTGGTTTCGTGGGTACAACCTTGATTTTTCCTTGAGGTGCTTCCTCATGGTAATCAAGGGCTTCTTTTCGAAGAAGTTGGTCT
>JAAZUV010000224.1 GCA_018623995.1 Methanobacteriota archaeon | reverse complement strand
GAACTTGAAATCACAATGGCGGCACCACCATGCAAAACGATTGCTGATTCGTTCAGTGGTGGTGATTTCACCCAATTATCGGATAAGAAATATCCAGGACAAACCCGCTGGTACGCTCGCGTTCTTCAAGAGGGAATCATCCACGAGGAAGAGCAAGTAAGGATCAACTCAAACGCTTGAGTTGAAGATCCGTTAATTCACGAAGAGCAAGCATTGCAGGGCCATCTGGCAATCGATCAAGGCAAGCATGAGCGTGCTGATGGTATTCGTTTGCTCTTTCACGAGCATAAGCGATTGAACCAAGTTCATTCAAAGCTGCTATACCATCCTGAACCATTGATTCTGTCGCATCCTCACACTTACCGAGAACGGACAACAGGCGAGACTTGGCTTCTGAATCAGGTTGTGAAAGAGCATGAATAACCATGAGTGTCTGTTTTCCTTGAGCAACATCAGAACCTGTTGGTTTACCAAGTGTTGCAGAATCAGACAAGACATCGATGAGATCGTCCATGAGTTGGAAACAAAGTCCAACCGAACGACCCCATTCAGCAAGACATTCAATCACTTCATCATCTGCACCAGCAACGCGTGCTCCTAACTCAGCACAGATTTGGAACATCACAGCGGTTTTTCCTTCAATCATCTCGATGTATTCATCCTCAGAGACTCGTTCACGTGTCTCAAATTCAATGTCCAATTGCTGTCCTTCTGATACGCGTCGAACCATCCAAGCGATCCTGTTGACGAGGGATGGGATGTCATGCAATTCGATGTTCGCAGACATCACCAATCGCTCAAATGCAATCGCGAGCATTGCATCACCTGCATTGATCGCTGTTGGCATATCGTACTCAATGTGTACAGCATTCCGGCCACGTCGAATTTCATCATCGTCCATGATGTCGTCATGGACCAGCGTAAAGTTGTGAATGGTTTCAATGGCGGCACCAATGTCAAGGAGGCCTGAATGGGTATCACCAACGGCACGACCAACAAGCCATGGAAGCGTCGCTCGCATTCGTTTTCCTCCACCAAGAATCAGATGCATCATGGCTGCAGCGAGGCGTTCGTGACGAGAAGCCGTCAGACTCTCAACGATTCGTTGTTCGATAAACGGCTTGACTTCGTTGATGCTGGTAAGGAGGTTTGCACCTTCTGCATCCGGTAGCATGTGTGTAACATCACCCATATCGTGAATCAGACCATCTTGAAGTGCTTCACATGCCGCTTTGTCGCCGATGGCGCTCCACCAGTCTTCGTTCATCAAGCGTGCAGCGATGCAACGGAACCATGGAGCAATGACATCATCACTGTCTTCATCAACAAGCATTGCATCCAACTCATCTGCACTGACCCACTTTACAGCAGATACCTCATTCGGATTTGGATCCAACTCAACATCGGCTTGAATCATCAAAATGTGATCGATTTCACGCTCAATCCAATCGGCGTTCATTCGTGCAGAATAGCGCATCTTGGTGATGAAATGAAAGTCGTTTATGTCAATGGCATCGGGTGAAATACCCAATTCCTGATCGAGTTTCCGAATGGCAGCGACCTTGACGCCGAGCGCATTGTCCTCTTCCATCTCCTCTGCGCTCGCAAGTGGGTGGGAACAACATGAATTTGCCCACACGCTCGGGAAGGTAATCTTGTCATGGGCTCGTTGTTGCAGAAGCAGCTTTCCATCGGAATTGAACAATAACACGCTGAACGCTCGATGAAGTGAACCGGATTGGTAATGGCTGTCTGCTTTACTGATTGGACCAACGACAACATCGTTTTCATCGACCTGGAGAACAGCTTCTGCCATCATGCTTGCCTGAGTCGAATCAGAGGACTGAGCAGCCATTAATTCCGAAATATTGGTGTCGATGTCCGCCTCAGGAACCTCCCCGTTTGCATAGTTCGACATAGTAGCCCCAGTGTGTCTTTGTGGAGACGCTACATAGACAGTTCGCTTTGTATCTCAGCAAATGAAGAAGAGCAATCAGGGCAAAATTGTCGTCCCTCTCCACGCTTCACCAGTAACAAGAGAAAGGATTCGCGAAGGATGCTCCCCATTGACAAGATGAACAGATACACCGGATTGTGCAACAAGATGACCGCGATTGATCTTCAGGCCAATACCGCCAGTCACATCAATATCGGAATGATGAAGGCCTTCGTATTCTATCTCAGGCGACCATTCTTCAATCAAGTCTTCATCTTGAGCGACATGAGGTGGCACACGTAGTAATCCGTCGACACCACCCATAGCGAAAATGAGTGATTCGATATCCGAAAGTTCCAGAGAAAGACGTGCAACAAGGTCATCACCGGATAAAATTCCAAAGCGAGCATCACCATCAACGTCCACAACATCACCAAAGGATACGTGAACGAGGTTCGAATTGTTGGCAGCGAATGCTTCAAGGGAACCATCGAAGTTTGGACCAAGGTTCCTTGCCCATGCATGAGGAGGGTGCGATTGAACGTTCAAATCGAATTTCTCCAATTCGGAAACAACGAT
>JAAZUV010000223.1 GCA_018623995.1 Methanobacteriota archaeon | reverse complement strand
GGTTGAACAACATCCCTACATTGCTCGCTTAGGACCAGATGTTGCCGATGAAGAGGTTGAATACAAGCCTGTGCTTGAACAAATTCAGAACAAGAAATTTGGCGGGAGACAATTGTGCCACCTCCTCCTTGACCAATCCTTCCTTGCAGGTGTAGGGAATTATCTGCGAAGTGAAATTCTGTTCAATGCTGGCCTCCAACCGTCGCGAAAACTCAACTCCCTCTCGGCAGAGGAACAAGAGCATCTTGCGACATCTGCGATTTCAACCACACAATTGGCTTACAAGCAAAAGGGAGTAACCGTCGACAAACGCCTCTATGATCTACTTCGACAACAAGGTATGTCCCGACGCCAAGCACGGCATTACGTCTTTACGCGAGACGGACTGAATTGTCATGCATGCGAAGGGCTCATCACCCACACACGTCTAAGTGGACGTCGTTTGGATTACTGTGGTTCTTGCCAGGTTTAATCTTCATCAACGAATATGTCAATGGTGAAGGATTCATTGCTGTGCCCCCAATAGCACACGCCAGGTTCTTCATCTCGGATCATGAAATATTTCGTCTGAAATCCTGGCCCTAATGAATCATGTGGGCTTTCGAAATCTATTCGAATTCGCTCACTGTAGCCACCAAACGCATCGATTCCTGCCATGGCAGGAATTCCGTCCACAAGGACAGAGTGCATTTCGTATGGAGTTCCATCGCCCGCATTCATGGCATGGTTTCCGTTTGGTACAATCAAATCTTCTTCTTTTGCTGGTCGTGTTTTTCTTTGTGACATGTTCTCACCTTCATGGATAGTAAAACGCCACTACTTATTAAGCAATCGATATTAATAATCAACGTCACTGATTCAGACATCATGACCGCTTTGCTCATAGGATGCCTTGCACCACCACCGACCATGGGTTTCAAGAAAGTGCTGATTGCTAATCGCGGTGAAATTGCTCTTCGAATCATGCGAACCTTGCGTGATATGGGCATTGAAGCAGCCATCATCTATGGAAAAGAGGACCGATTATCGCTTCCAGTTCAACTTGCTGATGATGCAACCTTCCGTGATGTAATCAATCCCTTGGATGCTTACCTTGACATCGAAGCGGTGGTTCAAGCCGCCAAAGATATGGGCTGTGATGCTGTTCACCCTGGCTACGGTTTCCTCGCAGAAAATGCTGGTTTTGTGAAAAGACTCGAGGAAGAAGGCATCACCTTCATCGGTCCAAGTGCGGATGTTATCACGCTCCTTGGCGATAAAATCGAAGCGAGAGCTGCCATGGAAGCCGCAGGCTTGCCAACAGCGAAAGGTTCCTCTGAACCTATTTCGGAGGCATCCGTTGCATCTGCACTTGCCGATGAAATCGGTTACCCTGTCATCATCAAAGCCGCTGCTGGAGGCGGCGGAATCGGTATGCAAATCGTCGAAAAGGAGAGCGAGTTTGAAAGCGCATTGAAACTCTGTCAATCTCGTGCAAAATCTGCCTTTGGTGATGATCGTGTGTTCGTTGAGAAGTACATCCAAGGAGCACAACACGTCGAATTCCAAGTTCTCGCTGATGGAACAAATGCCATTCACTTTGGTGAACGATTCTGCTCCATTCAACGTCGACACCAGAAACTCGTTGAAGAAGGGCCATGGCTTACGCCTGAAAAACGTCATGAAATTGGGTCACTGGTTTGCAAGGGTGCAGAATCCGTCGGCTACAAGGGTCTTGCAACCTTTGAATTCCTTCGAGATGCGAACGGTGACTTCTACTTCCTTGAAGTCAATCCTCGTGTGCAAGTCGAACACACCGTTACAGAGTTGATCACGGGTCACAATCTCGTCGAACTCGGCGTTCGCGTTGCTCAAGGAGAAGCACTTCCACTCAAACAAGAAGACATTACCTGGCGAGGCCACAGTATTCAATGTCGGCTCAATGCAGAAGATCCTGCCGAGTTTATCCCAAGTCCTGGTCGCCTGTGGGAGTGTCATTTCCCATCAGGCTTTGGTGTTCGTGTCGATACGCATGCACACCCCGGATACGAAATGCCAGGATGTTTCGACTCCTTGCTTGCGAAACTCCTCGTTTGGGGGCGTGATCGAGAAGATGCTATCCGACGTATGCGTACTGCATTGGACGAAACGGTGATCACCGGCGTTGAGCACCTGATTCCGTTGCATCGCAGAATCATGGACGAAGAAGATTTCATGAATGGTGATATCACCATCCAGTACATCGATATGCATCAAGAGCTTCTCGGATAAGTGGTGGCATGGATGTCCTCATCGTTGGAAGCATAGCCTACGATAGCATCACCTCGCCACAAGGCTCTGCACCACATACGCTCGGTGGGTCCGCAACCTATGCAGGGTTGGCTGCAGCATTCCATCAAAAACGTATGAATCTGCAATCTGTTGGCCTTGTTGGTGTTGTAGGAACCGATTTCAAAGAGGATGATTTTGCTACTCTAACCAATGCTGGTTTGGATACAACTGGAATTGAAGTGTTGGAAGGTTCGACCTTCCACTGGGTGGGTTCGTACCATGGCAACATGGCC
>JAAZUV010000007.1 GCA_018623995.1 Methanobacteriota archaeon | reverse complement strand
TGCAGAATGGTGTCTGGAAGCGAACAATGGGGTGATGTTATGTTGCTCGATTGGCGCTTCGATGGTTTTCCTGGACGTGTACTCTGGGTTGATTTAACGAAAGGGACCGTTCAAGCCAAAGAGCTTCCACACGATTGGTTGATTGAGTCGATGGGTGGAAAAGGCCTTGCAACGCGCTTGCTCGTTGAATGGGATACCACCGATTACGAGGCAGCCATGCAACTCAAGCACCCTGTTCTCGATCGAGTGGACGTTGCCCGACACCCAACAAATCCTCTTCTCTTCATGACGGGCCCATATCAGGCGAGCACAGTCGGCTCGTCCGGTCGTGCTGTCGTTGTCACACGTTCCCCTCTTACCGATGTGTACATTGACACCTACATCGGAGGAAACATCGGGCACGTCCTTCGTCAAGCAGGTTGGGATGGGTTGTTCATCACGGGTGCCTCAGAGCATCTCTGTCGACTTGAGATTGTGGACGGTCATGCTGAACTACATGAGGCAACGGAGCTGCAGGGAATGACGACCTGGCAGGTTGAGCAAGCGCTCGATGGTATGGGTGAGTGTCTCTCCATTGGACCAGCAGGAGAACATGGCGTACGCATTGCAAGTCCACTTACGGCTGGTCGAAGAGCTGCCGGTCGAGGCGGAACCGGTGCTGCATTTGGTTTTAAGAATCTCAAAGCGGTCACCGTCAAATCCACAACCAAAGAGAAGATTCGATTCGCAAGTGAAGCCAGTCTCAAATCTGCGGTCAAAGTTCAGCGCCAGGAGATGGGGCTAAGGCGACGTTCAGGTGATCCGTTCTATGCATTTGGAACAAGCCGAGGCCCGCTCTATGCTTCAGCAAATGGCCGTATGCCGACTGCCAATTACAGCTCAACCAATGCCATGATTCCAGCCTTTTCGGAATTGAAAGTCAGTGGTGGTCAAGGTGGCGTTGTTCCTTCAGAAGGAAATGCGGTGACCATCACTACAAAACTCGACGCACACGAGTTATCGGGTGAACATTGGCACGAATCGTTGCCTGATGCAAAACAATCAGCATGCTGTGCTCCTTGTCCAATCGCTTGTGAAGCCGCTGATCGACCAACTGTCGATGGGGAGAAAATCCGTAAGCGTCCTGTTCATCTGAATCGTGTTGATCGTCCGGAATACGAGACGTTGGCTATGCTCGGTTCGAATTTGGGATTGACCAGTTCCCTCGACGTTATGGATGGTAACGATGCTTGCAATCGGCTTGGTATTGATACGATCTCTGGCGGGGCTGCTCTTTCCATCGTGTGTGAATTGGTAGAACATGGTTGGCTCCCAGAGAACTGGTCGGGCCATTTCCATGCTCCGTTTGACTTCGGTCGCTACAAGCAGGGTGATGTTGTTCCGTGGCAATTCGGAATTCCTGAATTGCCCCCTCTTGCACTTGCTATGCTTGCGAATGCTCAACCTGGGTCGGATGAACTGTTCTCTGTTCTTGGTGCGGGAGCAGTAGCGTTTTCGGAATATATTGAGCGAGTTACAGGCCATCCTGCAACCAAGTTGACAGCGCATTGCAAGGGTCTCGACTTACCTGCATGGGATCCACGTGGTAAGCGAGGAAATGCCATGGCGTACATGACTGCAAACGTAGGTGCTTCACATATGCGTGCTGGCTACAAGGAACCTACAGGTTTGCCGAACGCTTCTGCTGTCGACTTGATGGAAGAATTGATTGAAAGCCAAAACAGCATTGTGATACGAGATTCGATGATCCTCTGTGCATTCGCCAAAGGTGCAACACCGGATGCAGTCATGTTGGATGCATGGAATGCGATCACAGGAGATGATGCTTCGTGGGACGATTTGATGCAAAGGGCGAGTTTGCAATGGGATTTGGCTCGCAAGTGGAATGTCGAACATTGGCATCGAATTGGTGTTGATCCAATGGATGCAGACCTTCTCTCATGGCGCTTGCGCAAGGAACCCATCCCTGCTGGTGTTGCAGCAGGCATGGTTTCGTTTGTTGATGATGACGATGAAAAAGCCTGCATGGAGAAATACTACGCATTAAGAGGATGGAAACCGGATGGAACTCCATAAACGGGGGTTACCATGCATCCTATTGCAAGTAAGGCATTGCTGTTGGTCCTATTGATTGCATCACCTTGGATGTTGGTTCAAGGATGGATCTTTGTCGGTGCACAAGACGAATCCATCTCCTCAATGGAAGCCTGTCCAGAAGGCAGTGCGAACTGTGCACACCTTGGTGGAAATGCTGACTATCGAATGGATGTAAGTTCGACATTCATTGATCGTTCGATGGAGGACATTCGTTCAGAATTAACCGATTATATTGCGGAGTACGATTGTGAAATTCTTGTTGAGGATGCTTCGGATTCCTTGTATTATGTCCATTTCGTCGAACGTACTCCATTCTGGCTCTTCCCAGACGATGTTTTGGTTTCCATTGAGCAAATCGATGAAGACACCGTCAACATTGAACTCCATTCCCAGTCTCGCCTCGGACTTGGCGATATGGGTGTCAATCCAGAGCGATTGGAGCGAATTTACAATCAACTTGTAGGCTGAATCAACTCATCCCATCCGTATGGATAACCGCTCTCATCGATGAGCAGTACATTGACACCCAAGCCCGTTTTGTGAAAAGCAATCAGTTGGATGTCGTGGATGGAATGTCCTGTTGGTGCAATGCCAAGGACAGGCAATTCCTTTCGGGAAAACCAAGACCGTTTTGTTTTGGGTGCGTGTTCTGTCCCGAGACTACGACGTGTTCCATCAACATCATCAAACCAGGGGAGTGGTCCTTCTGGTGAAAATCGCAGACCAAGAATCATGTCGACACCAGTGGTTTCTTGTGCAGCATCTGTGTCTGCTCCGCTTGGAATCGCAGGAGCATTTGGATGCGTATGCAACCAATGTGTGAACCGGCCTGCCCGAGAACCGCGTTGTCCTGAAAAGAGATCATCGGTCCATTCTTCTGGAAGATGATGAACGGAATAGGAATCGCCACGGTTAACGACATGAGCCTCCTTGATGACGTAGCCTTGACCTCCAAAGAGGTTGGAAACATGCTCTTGACCTTCAAAGGCAGATTCGACTTCATCGATGTGTTTTCGATTTGGGTCAACATCGAGACCGACGAGAATTTCATCGGGTAGCGATTGAAGCGCCCACACGACGAGCTCACGAAAAACAGGGCCGGGTAGGTGCAATTGTGCCGCATAGGCATGCTTCATCGAATACGATTCTGCGTTGTAGGAACGCATCGCATCAACCAACCACGTTTCGACCACGTACCTTCCACTGCATCATCCTTCATCAAGGGGCGCTTGTAGGAGAATCCTTGAAAACACTGGAGTGTATGTCCTTCTCATGGCGAAGAAGCGAGGAGGGTTTGGCCGTTTCCTCGGTGCTCTCACTGGAACGCCATACGAACGTCTTCTCAAGCAAGTGGAAAAACTTGCAAATGAGCACGCTGATGATGAGCGAAAGCTCGGAAAAGCACTCAAGAAACTCGTCGATGTTGTCGGAACAGCTTACGAGGAAGAGGAAATTGACGAAGACGAACACGACCTTGTTATCGAAGCCATCGAAGAGGCAGATCCAAAGGGACGTTCGTTTCCCAAATTTGCCGAAGAAGATGCATTTTATGCTAACGATGCGCCAGACGCCCCAGAATTGAACCTTGGTAAGCGCAAGAACTTGGACGAGTTGATGACAGCATCAGGAAAAGAATTCACGGGTAGTTTTGGACGCGATGAATTTGATGAATTCAAGGCACGAATGACGGAGGATTTCTATGCTGATTCGGATGAAGCCATCCAAGCTGGCGATCACCATGCTACAATTCGAACTGAGAATCGAGTCTTCACGGATGAAGAGGATGAATTGCAGAATGTCAAAGCAATGATTTCACAGGAATCAGGACTTGTTGATCCGACTGTTGTTGAAGAAGAGGAAGAAGAATCCTTTGAAGACGATGAGAATTATTCAATCGATGAAGATGGAACAGAATGGTTCCAAGACGACGATGGCTACTGGTGGTACCGTCCCGAAGGAGAGCCGGAATGGCTACCTTGGGAAGAGGACGAAGACTGATCACGACGGAATCGGTTGTTGGTCCCACCATGGTGGAGCAAGGAACCACGCTTCATGGTCAACTGGACGGTCGATCAGTGGCAGTCCAATGGTTCCACCGTCGATGGACAATCCACCCAATGGGTTGGTTGCGCATGGGCCAGGCAAGTAATCCTCGCCAGCTTCTGTTAATTCGATGCGGAGTGTATGTCCAGCAGGAACGATGACGTCGAGAGGATTGAACTCCATCAGCATGGTATAGGAGGAAAGGGGAGCAACAGGATTTGCATCGTAACCTCCGTCTCGGTAACGTAGGTCCATCGTTGCATGACCAAGCCGAAGGTCGAGCGTATCATCGTACAATGTTGCAAAGATTTGTCCGCCATTGCACGCTTGTGTTGACACATCAAGATGCAGTGTTGGTAGCCCTGAGATATGCAAGCCATCCTCATAGACTTGGCTCGTTAATGTCACAGAGCTTCCCAAACCAGTAACGATTCCATCGCCGCTCCATTCGGCTCCAATGGATCCCATCTGCCATGTCATATCTTCTGGAGGCCAAGTTTCCTCAACGTGCCACTGGCCATCATGCGTTTGAATCTGGACCATCGGTTCAGGTTCTTCTCCGATGTCCTTGAGATAATATTGGAACCAACCATAGAGTTCAACAGCCCAATCCATTCGACTCATGTTCGGATAGGCTTCGCCTCCGTAGCCACTTCCAAGTGAACTATGTCGGTCGGGTTGATCGGGATAATTGTGCGCCCATTGTCCCGCAATTGCTCGAGCATTGATGCCAGCATCTCGCATCAACTGATAGGTTGGGAAGGCGTGGTACGGATCAACATTCCAGTCCTGCAATCCCCAGACGAGGTAGACGCTTCCACGATAGTTTTCAAGAACATCTGGAAGATGACGACGCTCGTCCCAATAGTCGTTCCATTCTGCGCCACCAAACTCAGCAAAAGCATAGGTCGACCACGGGTTGAGTGGACCAATCAGATCATCTGAACAAACTCGCATATCATCGGTCGTCAAGTCTGCTGTTGCAGCCTGATATGCAGCATCGTAACCCATCGCACGTGCTTCAGAAGATCCATTTCGATAGAACATTTCTTGCACACCAATCGAACCTGAAATCGGGACAATCGTCTTCAGATGCTCGCTAGGTTGCTGTGCAGCCTCCCAGTTTGTGGTTCCAGCATAGGATTTGCCCATCAGTCCAACGTTCCCATTCGACCAATTTTGTTGTCCAAGCCAATCGACAACGGCTTGAATTCCAACCTGTTCTCCAAGGCCTTTGACATCTTGACAGTGGGTTGATTTTCCTGTTCCGAATGTACTCGCTTGAGCGAGTGCATAACCGTGTGGAACGAAGGTATCGTACACCCATTGACCAACACCACCGTCTGGAATGGTATTGGGATTTGAGTCGTCACCAACACCTGGCATACCTTCTCCACCAAAGTCATAGTATGGATGGATGGTCATGATAACGGGGATCTTGACCCCTTCCTCAACATCAGGTAGCCACAATGCGACGTGCATTTTTGCATCATCAGGGTATCCAGCGTCTTGTTCTGATGCAGGCAAATCGACTGTGATGAAATGTTCCGTTAACGGCAAAACGTCGTAGGTTCCATTCTCTGGAAGTTGTGCCCGCATCGTATCCATTGGAAGATCCATCATGTGTCGCTCATGGAGCGGTACATCCCACCAATCGTAGGTATTCTCGACTTCACTTTCGTTGGTTAGCGCCTCACCAAACGACATTGAAAGGAACAAGAAGATGACACAGAATGCAATGGTTGCTGAGAGCGAGATGTTCAATTGTGTTTTGCTACGCTCTGGGGAAGAATCGAAGATTTCTGCTTCGAGAATCTCCTCAGCCATGATGTGTCCAGTCGTTGGACATAGAAGAGGATGGCGATTCTATGGCAACCTGAACGAGGTCGGAACTGGCTGATTCCACTCGTAATCTGCTTGTGCATTGAGTCCCAATTGTTCGAACACTTTGGCAGTGCTATGCACACCATCAACACCTTTCATGACCGCTCTAGGAGCGAGGGTGGCCAATCGAACGAAGCCTTTCTCCCACAGAGCGAGTGCTGTAATGGCATCTTGTCCAGTCGGAACAGTCCGTTTCAATCGCGGTCCGAACGGAGGCGGATGGGAATGGTTTGCGTTGAGCAGTGTCTTCCCTTGACGAATCGTTCTGAGCTTCGAATATCGAGGCTTCATGAAACGCTTGCGAATGGCTCGCCAATCCTTTTTTGCATACGATACACCTTCCAAATACCGACGTTCGTATTCGTACAGTGTCTCCTTGATTTCGTTCCAGACCTCGACGTCAATGCAATACGTGTAGAAGTGCTCATGCGTTGGAACAACAACATCGAGATCGTCTACTGAGACGGGTTGTTGTGGTAGATTCCAAACTTGAACCATGCCGATATCAGCATACTCTCGAGCCCAATCAGCAAGAGAAAGCGTGGTTTTGATGAAATTTGGTCCTGGAATCAAATCATCCTCGATGAGAATCACTCGTTCATATCCATGAACGTCGAACAAATCTCTTCGTGCTCCAATCAGGTTTCGACCAACACCGTAGTTTTCCTCTCGTAGAACGATTGAGGTGTACGGGACGCCTGATTCTTTGATGATGGCCTCGATTTCACTTTGTTTTGCCTTTGGTCCACCATCGACATAGTGATGGACATCGATTCCTTCAAGGTCATCGATGTTGTTTGCAAGACCGCCGAGCAATTCCTGCATCAAATCAGGGCGATTGAAACTTGCAGTGAAGATGGCCGTTTTCATGTCACGCCCTCCTCAGTAAGCGCTGCTTGAAATAATACAGTCGTTCTTTCAATGTGTTTGGAGGATGACGGATGTTGATGGGGAGCATGATGATGTTCTCATGGTTCATGCTTCGAAAGACCTCGCAGA
Organism: Methanobacteriota archaeon; assembly: GCA_018623995.1. GTDB lineage: Archaea > Thermoplasmatota > Poseidoniia > Poseidoniales > Poseidoniaceae > MGIIa-L2. The sequence goes on along the minus strand of JAAZUV010000007.1, from coordinate 14,209 downwards.
TAACGGTCGTATCGCAATCGATGTCATTGGTACGTGGATTAATTCCAGCAAATCGAGCCCCTTCCTGAAACGGCTGAGCAGCATAGCTGCATATGCCGTTAAAGGTCGACCAAACATCGATTATTTCGGATGGAATCCCATGATTCCACCACGTCTCTTCCGATGTTTTCCTGGTTGCCCACGCGTCGTAAAATTGCCCCATCGCATTGGTTGTGTACCCAGAAACGATGTCGCCTTCATGGTTGATGATGGTTGCAGCATCCATCGGTTTGTACAACACGTCGGTTTCTATGAAGACGATTCGATCGAATTGTTCGATGGACGAGGCTTGCTCGATGCAAGCATTACGTGCATTGGCGATGTTCTTCACCCGTGCCCCTTCTTTACCAACGAGATGTTCCGTACCGATATCGGTCGATGTGAAGGTCGTCTTGCAGCGTTTTGAAAGAAGCTCACTGTAGCGCTCGAGCAGTTTCTTGGTACCGTCGGTTGAGTCGTTTTCGTACACTGAAATCTCGACCTCGTGGTTTTCCATCAGCACATCGAGCAATCCGTTGAGTTGATTGTACCACGACTTCAATCGTTTTGCATTGTTTCGGGAAATGGTGCAGAGAAGGAGTTTCAATGCGCTTCACCGACCATTAGAAATCCAGCAAAGTGGATGAAATTCCCTATGGACATTCCTATTTAAGCCCGAGGTTGTGGCGTGACATATGGCCACTGTTCTCGTCACTGGGGCTTCTGGGATGTTGGGTCAACACCTCGTTCCTATGCTTGAGAACAGAGGTTACCAAGTCCTTGCACCGTCACGTGAGGACGTCGATTTGACCGATGCCGCAGCGACCTCTACCTATCTTCAAGCCAATACGATCGATGCTGTTGTTCATTGCGCTGCATATGTTGCTGGTATTGCGTCAAGCAAAGCATCGAAACATCACTCGTTCGATGCCAACGTTTCCATGGGCATGAACCTCATTCGTTCATGTCTGGACAACAAAATCTCAACGCTCCTTAACGTTGGAAGTGCAACGGTCTACCCAAGTGACGCACCTCAACCGCTCTCTGAGACTTCCTTGGGGCAAGGTGCGTTTGAAGGTCCAATCGAAGGCTATGCGCTCTCCAAGTACGTTGTGTATCGAGCTTGTGCAATGGCCAACGAGCAATACGATGTCGCCTTCAAGACCATCCTTCCTTGCAACCTGTTCGGTCCATACGACAACTTTTCACTTGAAACAGGCCATATGTTGCCTGCAATCCTCCATCGTATGCACCAAGCGAAGGAACAGGACAACGCCCCCATCGTCATATGGGGCGATGGTTCCGCAAAACGAGAGTTCCTCTACGCACCAGACTTAGCTGATTTCATCTGTTTCTCACTCGAGAATTTTGAAGCCTTACCCGAAGTCATGAACGTTGGCTCGGGTGTGGAAGTCAGCGTCAAAGAAATGCATCAGCACATGGCCAAAATTACGGGCTATTCTGGTGAATTGAAACACGATCTTGACAAGCCTGTGGGCCGATTACGACGGTATTTGGATTTGCATCATCAACAACGATTGGGATGGTCGCCAAAAACGCCATTTGAAGAAGCATTAGCACTCACCTATGATTACCTGAGGGGGACTTTAGAATGACACTACCACTTGCAACGAGTACTTGGGACGACGAAGAATACGCTGCAATCCAACGAGTGATCGACAGCGACCGCTTCAGCATGGGCCCAGAGGTTGAAGCGTTTGAGAAGCAGTTCGCCGAGTTCTTTGGTGCAAAATATGCCATTATGTCAAACTCAGGGTCATCGGCAAATCTGCTTGCTGTCGCTGGGATGATTTATTCGAAAGGTATCGATTTGAATCCAGGTGATGAGGTTCTTGTTCCTGCGGTTTCATGGTCGACCACATACTTCCCTGTTTCACAATACGGGCTCTCAATGCGTTTCGTCGACATCGATGAAGAGACACTCAACATCGATATCAATGCCATTGAAGATGCGATTACGGAGAAAACCAAGATGATCTTCTGTGTGAATCTTCTCGGAAATTCCGTTGATTATCCGCAATTGCTCGCGATTGCCGAAAAGCACAACCTCTACGTGATCGAAGACAACTGCGAATCTCTTGGAGCAACCATCGATGGCAAACAAGCGGGGACGTTTGGTCTTGCCGGAACCTTCAGTTCCTTCTTCAGCCATCACATCTCGACCATGGAAGGCGGCGTTACGGTCACGGATGATGAGGAGTTGTACCATGTTATGTTGTCCCTCCGCGCCCATGGCTGGACACGTAACTTGCCGAAGGAAAACCACGTCGTCGAAAAGTCGGATGACCCATTCATGGAATCCTTCCGCTTCGTCCTTCCTGGCTACAATCTGCGACCGCTGGAAATGTCTGGAGCGATTGGGCAAGCTCAACTACGCAAGGTCAACGGCATCATCGAAGGACGTCGCGCCAATGCGGCTACCTTCCAGCAAGTTATGGCTGAACTCCCTGAAATCCTCATTCAGAAAGAAGTTGGTGATTCCTCTTGGTTCGGTTTTTCCATCGTCCTTCCGGATTGGTGCGACCGTGGTCCAGTTCTCGATGCATTGAGGGATGCTGGCGTTGAAACACGTCCAATTGTTGCTGGAAATTTCACGTTAAACCCGGTCATTGAACACCTCGACCATTCCATTCATGGCGACCTTCCAGCTGCCAATAGAATTCACAATCAAGGCTTCTTTGTTGGTAACCACCACTACGATATCACAGACCAGTTGAAGCAATTCAAATCGATTCTTGAGAACTGCCTTAATGAGCAACGTCCTTCGTCAAATGATTGATGAATGGGCGGGCCATCCATCCATCATGGGCAAGGCAGCACGATACAGGACGCTCCTGTCATGTCTCCTTGTCTTCTTGCTTCTCCCAGTGACCGTTACTGGTGAGGAAGAACCTGCTTGGAAGAGCAACGGAATCGACCCGGCGACGTGGACAGATGGCCCCGTTGTTGAAGATACACCCATGCAATATTCGTACTTTGGAGATCCTGTTTTTGCGATTGATGTGACATACACCCCTGGACATTTCCAAAGTGAAGTTTCAGGAACCATCGTCATCGAATTGTTCCCTCAATGGGCTCCAATCACTGTTGAAAACATGATCGAACACATTGAAGATGGACTCTATGATGGTATCTTTTTCCATCGCGTCATCAACGATTTTGTTACACAATCAGGCGATCCTGAATGCAAAGCAAATGGTGTCTATGTCCCCGGTCTGCCTGCACAATGCGGAAGTGGAGGGACTGGAGAAACCATCCCACTCGAACACAATGAGAACCTTAGCCACGTTGATGGAGCCATCGGAATGGCTCGAGGAACCGAAGAAGATTCTGCTGATTCACAATGGTACATCGCAGAAACCGAAGCACACGGTTTGGACCCTGAAAATCGAGATGATGGAGGATACGCAACCTTCGGCATTGTTCGCGATGGTATGAGCCACGTGCGTGCGATTGCTGAGGTTCCAACATCGGATGACCCTACTGGAACCGATTTGGACAATCCGTTTTCCACGGCAGGACGTCCGGTTTACGAAACCAAAATCAACAGCATTACGATGATTGGTGTCGCCGATCCTGATGGCGAACTTTCGATGCAAACCTCATCAGAAGAAACGGAATCAAGCGTTGGAACTACCGTTGTCTTCGCTGGTTTGTTTGTTTTCGTTGCTCTTGGTATTGGCTACGTGATCATCAAGAACAAGTCGGAAGAAGCTCCGATTTACGAAGCCGAATTAATCGAAGAGAAAGACACGTCCAAGACGACGTGACGAATTCGAGGAGCATACCACTTCACCTTCTCGAGGTGATGGGAAACAACTTCCCAATGTCGTCCGGCTTTGCTCGCGAATTGCAGGCACTTGTCCAAGGTTGCTTCACACCATGCATCGATTCCCTCCTCCTCAACATTCATGTGAATGTGGAGCGTTCCTCCAGTTTCCTTCAACGATTGAATTGCTGGTTCCCATGTCGGTTCTGAACTTGGCAAATAGCCGAGGAGAACACGATCTGCGGTTCCTTTGAGTTCTCGCAAGGTGACCTGATTGTCGCCTGGATGGACCGTCAACCTGGATTGAACGTTGTTCTCATTTGCTGACCATTCGAGTGCATGGATGCTGTTCGGATTGATTTCACAGGCGTGTACATGTTCAACATTGGCGTGAACAAGAAGTTGCATCGTGTAGTAGCCAATGCCCGCATATGCATCGATGACGATGTCTCCTTCTGCCTGCAGCGTTGCCATGCGATGACGCTCCGTGACATTTCCAGAGGAGTACATCACCTTCGTCGCATCAAATCCGTAGACAAGTCCGTTGTCTTTCACTTCCACCCACCCATTCTCCCCGTGGAGCAATTCGACCTGAGCAGAACGCATTTGATCGTTCGCAATGGGTTGTTGTCGACCGATTCGCTCAGCACTGAGAGCTTGTGCAACAATGGAAAAGAAATCTGGATATTGTTGAATGATGGAAACCCAACCCTGCTGCTGAAACGCATCCTTGGGAAAGAGGATGAGGTCATCAAGACGTTCCCATTTTTTCGGAATGGATTGCAACATAGCATCGCTTACACCTGAAAGGGATGCAATGGAATTGTACAATCGGCTGTGCGGGTCAATCGCAGGTGGTGCTGGTTCAACCTCCACCTGTTCAAGTCGATGCTCGAAATCAATTGCATCGGGGAGAAACCCTTCGTGAACAGGTAGCGCGAGTTCATTTCCGATACGCCTTGGTGTGAACGCTCGGTCGAGGCATTCTTGTTCGACGAGAACCTGTCGAATCTCTTCTCCCGATGCGAGCGGAACAAGAAGACACAGTTTCGTTACCATGCAGACGCCTTCAGTCTCGCTAGGGGGAAGTCCTTTGAAGGTCTTCGGTCTGTTGAGACTTCATGGAAGAACGTGGGGTGTGGAGGAATCGGTTTCTGACACTGTGTTTGACCTTGCTGTTTGCAACACCACTCCTTGCACCACTTGCATCCGCTGACGGTATGACGACGTGCGATAGCGTTCCGGGGTTCAGCGATTGTGACGACTACGATTCAAGCGATGATGGGACACCGTTTCAGCAAGATTGGATTCGTGGAACCTACGATTTTGATTTGCAAGATACATCAACCATCCACATGACCTTGAGTTGGGCCGTTCGTGAATTCGATCGAAGTAAGGTCGGTCTCGATGATTCAACCACACAAGCAGCACTCGCAGCAGATGGTCTCGATGATGACGATGGAATTCCTGCAGACATGATTCGAACCTACTTCGCCTACGATGACGGTACTGGAACAGTTGGTGACAAGATGCTGGTCGAGGTAGAAGACACAATCCATGATTTGCTTTCCAGTGGTTTTGGTACGGTCACAGCCATCAACACGCAGTACGATGGCATCTACACAGAAGCAGGTTCTTCCGAGGTATGCACAACCGATGCAACACAAGATTCAGTGTATGATTCTGGTTCAGGCGTTACGGAAAACAACGCCTTTGACCCACCAATTTGCTTCTCAACCATCGCTGAGATTGAGTTGTCAACAAGTACGTTCAATCTCCTTGAAAATTCAGACCTCGATCTTGAACGAGCCTACCAAGGTCTCTTGATTATGGGTTCAGAACTGACGACACAATTCAGCGTGTTTGCTGAACCCGGTCATGCTTCGACCTTTTCCATCAGTCCTCCGGATTATGCAGCCATCGTCGGTGTTGACAGCAATGGCTCGATTCAACCATCAGCATGTCTACCAGCAGCTTGCGTTGGCCAATGGACGGTCGACAACCTCAACGCTGGCATAGGCGCCTCTCGCGTCGACCAGACCGTGAGTCTGACGATGGGCTATCGCAACACATCAACAACCTCCATTGTTGAACTCGATCCGAACGAAGAGGCGGTAACGCTCCATCTCAAAGTGGACTTGTTTGACGAACAAGCGGTTCAAATCGACTTTGTTGCAGGTATCAACTACCTTGACACAACCACGATGGACAACTGGGGCATCTCATTGGTTGAATTATCCAACCTTGCAACGATTCCTCAGATCACCTCCGATGGTATTCGCTTGGCGTATGAGAACGGAATTGCCCCACTTGACGACTTTACCGACCAATTCCCGGTCGCTTCGGTTGGGGATGCGTTTTCTGATTCTATACCAGGAGCGCCTGATATTCAGATGGGCGACTTGACCTGGGTAAGCGATTCTGTTGCCGATGGTATCGAAGGGCCTGCTGGTGGATTGAACTACAGCCATTCTGTTGGTTGTTCTGAAACAGTAACACCACCAAACACGATTTCGTATTGTATCCAAGGTCCGAGCGCCATGGGTTACAATCACCCCGTCTATTTGCGCTCAACAAGCAATACCTTCGAACTAGGACTGCTCGACCTTATTCAGGAAAATCTTCCCGATTCGGAATTTGAACTAGATGGCGAAACGTACAACATTAGTGATTATTTTGAAGTCATTACGAATGAGGACCTTCGACGATTGATGGATGCTGGGCTTTCGCTGGAAACCGTCCTCGATACAGGCTTCCTCGAAAGCATGATTCCATCCGACCTACCACCGTCAAAGATTACACTCGAACTGATTCTACCAAGTTGGATTGAGACCATTGGTGGCGATGACCGCATCATTCTCGAACACTCTGAATCTGGTGAAAACAGAAACGAAATCTCCATTGCAGGACCTTCTCCTTGGGCTTACAATCATCCCATCGTCAATGAGGACGGTCAAACGATTTGTCTGCAAACGCAGAAGACCTGTGTCTCTACATCTCTGGAGATCGATTTCGACACCTTTGACATCAACGAATGGACAAAATCTGTATCGGTTGAGTTTGGTCTTGAAGCCAGTGCAGTCGTTCACAGAATCGCTGTTCCACAGGGGTATTACGATGTGAATGATGACACAACTGTCCGCATGGAGGTCATTCCAAGCGATTTGATTCGGCTCTTTGGAGACATTATGAGTCGTAGTGACAAACCAATCAAGATCGAACGATGCCTTGAACCAGATACTGCTTTCACAGATTGTCCTGCGTCACGTCAACTTGTTTTCGAACTTACTTCAGACGGATTGATGCAATTTGGAACCGATGTGGGGGAAATTCTCACCAGCGAAATTCATCTCGCTGCTGAGGGACTTGAGGATGTCGAAGAAGGACCAGAGTTTTCGGCCGTCGACATCAGTGATTTTGTCATTGAAACGAGCCTTGCAGGTCTCGGAACGCCTGGACCGGTTGTATCTGATGATGTTGGACTCAGCGTGAGCCTAAAGATCCCAAAGGTACGATTTACGCTGGCTGTCTCAAGCCCATGGGGCGATTTGTTCAGTGGCGATCCTGATTCGGTTACGCTCTCACTGCTGACAGAGGACATCAGTGGTGCTTTCCGTTCACCACTGCTCCAACCCATGGTCATGATGGTCGACGAGATGTCATCGATGATGGTAGCGAGCGTTGTCTCATCAGAAGGTGTCACCTTCCCGCCACTCGAACAAGAGGCCTTGACATTTGAGACAGGCTCGTGGGATACCACCATCCATGAAGAGACGGAATTCGACCTCACAGGCCCCGTCAGTTTCACGTTGCCAAAGGGCGTCATTGCCAAGGAGGCGAAATCTGCTCAAGGCAACATGATTGTAACGGAGGATGCGGAAGGACGTCAAGTCATTACGTACACAATTCCACCTGAAGGTCTCGATGATGAGGTGACACTTCGCTTGCAAGTCACGTGGTTGTACCTACTTGGTCAGTTCTGGGCCTATCCGGCTGTTGTGGTCATCTTGTTGATTCTCTTGATTCGGCGACGTCGAAAGAAGAAGAAGAAAAAGCGAGCTGCAAGAGAATCGAAGAATTCTCTCTACAAGGCTCAGAAGATGGGATTGTCCGAATCGGACTTCGCTCAGATGGCTGGATTGGTCGATCGTCAAGTCGGTGGATACGAGGAAGGCATCGATCCGTTTGAGGCGATGCAATACCCACCTGAACAGCCTTAGCGATGCAGGCTTTCATGGATGCGTTCTGCAAGCGATGGGCCAATGCCTGGAACGGTTTTCAAATCCTCAATGCTCGCATTGTTGATTCCTTGGCGACCTCCGAAGTGACGCAGAAGTGATTGCAGCTTCTTCGCACCCAAACCGAGAACGTTCTCGAGAGGGTCGCCTAGCCGGCTCTTCTTGCGACGTTTCCGATGGAAGGTGTTGACAAATCGATGTGCTTCATCACGTGCATGAACAAAAACACGTCCTCTGCGGTCGAGCACGATTGGTTCATACCCTTCTCGATGAAGCGTTTCTTCTCGTTTTGCCAACGCTGCAAGAATGAATCGATCCTGAACACCGTGTTCGTCCAACATCGAACGTATTGTTGAGAGATGGGTCTCTCCACCATCGAGAAGGAGCACATCAGGCCACTCCTCTTGTCGCTTCAACCATCGTTCAACAACTTCACGCATCATGCGTAAGTCATCCATTGCATCGCCTTTGACGATGTAGGTCCTGTATTCCTTCTTGGCTGGACGTCCATTTCGAAGAACAACACTTGCACCGACGCGTTCATCGCCCTGCAATTGAGCCATGTCGAAACAGACGACGTGATTCATCTGTTCAACATCGAGCAATCGTGCGGCTTCATCAGCTGCTCGCTGTTCAAGCGAACCACTCGACTTGTTTGCAAGTCGTGAGACCTGAATTTCCGCATTTTGATCAGCAAGTGTCCGTAGCGTGACCATATCTCCACGCATAGGCGTCCGAACCTCAACCGAAGCACCTCGACGCTCGTCCAACCACTGTTGCAATCCGTCAAGCAATGGCGTAGGAGTGAGCAACAATCGTGGAGGCCTGCGGTGAACGTAGTGTTCGCTGATGAAACGACTGACTGTTTCACCAATGTCGCCTCGATGAACGAATGGCCAGACCTCTTGTCCTTTGACGACGCCATCATCAGCATGAAGCACGACAAGTGCGGCAAGATCACCTTGTTCAGCGAATCCAATGGCATCACAATCACGATACAACTTGCTTGAAACAACATGCTGTCCAATGGTGGTGCGTATGGATCGAATAAGATCACGGTAGTAGCCTGCTCGCTCAAATTTCATTTCGCTTGAGCACACATCCATCTTTTCGCCGAGTTCTTCAAGCAGTTCTGTCGCTTCACCATCGAGAATTTTCTTGACAGCTCGAACCTGCTCAGCATATCCTTCACCGTTGATGCACGGCCCTGTGCAGAGTCCGATGTGCATGGCAAGACACCCCTGTGGAAGCAATTCTTTGCAATCGCGAATCCCGAAATGCCTTCTCAAAAGTTGCATGACTTGCTTCGCAGCACCCGCATTTGGGAACGGACCCCATCGATGGGCTTTCTTCGGTGGATGACGCGTGTACATGATGCGAGGGAACTCCTCGTTCGTCAACACAAGATACGGATACGATTTGTCATCCTTGAGCATGGAGTTGAATCGAGGTTTATGTTCACGAATGAGCTGGCGTTCGAGGATCAACGCTTCTTGCGGTGTCGTCGTAACGATGCATTCGACATCGTCTGCTCGAGCGACCAATTCGGGGATCATGTGTCGATCAGGATTGGTCGCGAAGTACGAGCGAATCCTCTCATTCAAACGCGTTGCTTTACCGACGTACAACACTCTGCCTTCAGCCGTTTTGAACAGGTAGACGCCAGGTGAGGCAGGCAAATCGATGGATGCTGCATCGACCGCCATACCGATTCCTTGCGCCCATAGGTCAAAAAAACCTGCATTGTCTCTTTTGAACATCAATAGGACAACATCAAATGCAAGGCTGTGTAGAAGGTATTGAGTTCAGATGCTATCGCCTGCCATGCTACGTATTTTGCGTTGGTTGGATGAGCATCCATCAACGCTTGAAGGGGCATGGGATGTTCCACGTAGCCTATCTCTCGAAGGCATCGCAGACGGAATTGGCGTCGTTCGCTCAGCTCTGTTTCAACCCATGTCTGTCTTGGAGGAAGAAGGGTTTCTCTTGACGCGACAGGCACACGTCATCGGGGGAGGGCGGAGGAAACGCAAAGTTGTGCACATCACTGAATCAGGCCGTAACCAACTCCATTCACACACAGAGGACATTCCCGAACGACGTGCACGAACTTCATCGAAATTGAAGGGACAACTTCCAGAATACACACATGTACATGGGCGTCATTCCGAACTTGGGTTGATTCGAGACGCTCTTGAGAACAAGGTGCCAGTCCACCTCCGAGGAATGCCAGGCATTGGGAAATCGACACTTGCTCGAAAGATTACTGAGGATTTGGTTGAGAAGGATCTGAATGTTCACTGGGTTCAACTCGATGCGTACTGTGATGTCCATGAAGCCATGCAACGGATGGAAGCTGATGCGCCTCAGATTCTGGATGTTGAAGGATATGCATCCTCATTCCAACACGAGAATGTCGTATTGGTGTTTGATGATGTCCACAGCATCTCATCCAGACATCAAGAATCGTTTTCCAATCTCTTCCAAGCGCTTGAGAATCATTCGATTCCTTTCATGCTGTTGGGACGTGACCGTGATACGTTTTCCATCGATGGAACCTATGTCGAATTGGGGCCACTCGAGCAAACAGATGCCATTGAGTTACTCAATCCCGAACTAGGTGATGAGCGTGAAACAATCGTTGAGGCGTTAGGAGGTCACCCTCTGGCGATTCTCCTTCATGATGCATCAACACCACTCCCAGAGACGAATCTGGACGTTCGTGCCTATGTCGATCAGGTCGTTCTTGGTGAAGCATCGTCAGACGTCCATGATGCTATGTCGCCGTTCTTGGTGTTACCATTCCCTGTTCCCGCAGAACGAATGCCTGAACCAAATCATGTTGCCTTGCTCGATGAACATACGTTGCTTCGTTGGGGCAACAAGGATGCGGCGATGGAAATGCAACACTTGATTCGCAACGTGTGCAAGTCCTCGCTCGATGAATCGGAACTTGATGCGCTTCATCGATCGGCGATTACCCATTGGGAACAACAAAACGACGCTTTGGCATCGATTCTTGAATTGCATCACCGTATTCAACGAGATGAAACAGACGTATCGAATCATCTCTCCTCCCGAGCAAACGAGCTCATGTCATCCTATTCTGGTGCGTTTGCAACACTCCTCGATGAAGCACTGGTCAGCAATTCAGAAGACATCGATCTGATTGAACTTGCAGCACAACACGCCCTCAATCGCGCAGAGATTGATGTTGCAAAGGCCTACATTCAGAATCAGGATTCTCCCAAACTTGTCAACATACGTATGCAGATCGCACAGTTTGAAGGAAAGAAAGACCCTCTGCAAGATCTTGAAACCATTCTTGATGAAATCCATGATGCGCAGCAGAAGTTACGCATCCAACTCTCAGTACTCTCTCGCTGCATTGATGATCTCGCTCCATCCTCAAGCGCCATTGATTACGATCGCATCGAACGATTGCTCAATCAAGTCGAATTGCCAGATGCAGAGCATGAACGTCAGATTGTGTTGACAACACTCGTTGTCATGCGTCATTCACTTGCGCTTGAACGAAAGGATTTCGATGGTGCGAACTTTTTACTCGACCAACTCCGAGGCATCGGCTCGTCAACCGACCCTCTCTTGCAATACTTGGGAATGAAAACGGAATTAAGATCGGTTGATTCAAAACCGATGAATGCTGCATTGACGCTGAGGAACGCAGAGCTCACAGCAACGCAGTTGGAGCAGCCCTTGTACAAAGCGTCTCTTTTGCTTCTCATTTGCGAGCAATTGGTGGAAACACAACTGCCGAGAGCAAAAACAATCCATGCACAAATCGACATCCAATCACTCGAAGCGATTAAAGCACCATCAGCAAGACGTGTCGTCGCAAAGTGGTGGGAAGTGAAGTCGATGTTTGATGATCGAGAACGTGTGATGTCGCTGCGTGAAGCAATTCTACGGTATCGCTCCGTCGGTTGCCCAAACCGAGCACGAATGCTGTCAAGTCGTTTGCATTCCGTTTGACCTACAGTTCCGCACCAATCATGGTCTTGGTATCTTGAATGCCATCAAGTGGTCGTATTTCTTCGACAATGCACCGAGTGAGGGTAAATTCATCCTCCGCTTGAACGCGTGCAAGAAGGTCAAATTCTCCAAACAGCATCCAACGATCAGTAACATGTTCAATGTCATCGAGGGCGTTACGAACACGTTCTTCTTCGCCGGGCATGGTCGTGATCAAAACAAATCCTATCGCCATCTTTACACCTCAATATTCAACCGCAATCAGGGTTTGTGTGTCCCGAATTCCTTCGATCGTTCTGAACTCTTTCATCAACAGTGTCGTGAGTGTTTTCGCAGATTCGCTGCTCACATGAGCGAGCAAATCGAATTCACCGTAGAGAGCGTGGACTTCCTTGACTGCTGCATGCGATGTTAATGCGAGATAGACATCGCGTTCATGCGACGGTTCGGTCTTCACGAGGACGAATGCTTCTGGCACGGAGTTCGCTTGAGCAGACAGGTTTTATCGCTTCGGGTCTCGATTGTTGCTTGCACAAGCGACGGGTGGCTTCAAATGCTATCGCTTTGGTTGGGTGACTATGGAGAGAAAGCAAACATTCCTTGCGTTGAGTTTGCTCTTCCTTCTCTTGTTCATGTCCATGTCTCCAATGGTTCAGCCCTTTGTGTCAGAAAGCGATGTTGCTGAAACTTCAGGAAGAGCGACCACAACATGGTCAGGAACGGTTTCATTGACCAGTGATTACTTCGTTAACATCCAGGATGAGTTGCTCATTACTTCATGCACGAGTGTTGTCATGTCGCCTGGCATCCGAATCTATGTGGATGGCCGATTAACGATTCAAGGGACGTCGACATGCCCTGTCGTTCTCTCTAGTTCTTCAACGACAGGCGACCACGAAGGTATTCAGTTCAATACCTCATCCAATGGGCGTGGAAGCACAATCAACCATTTGCACATCGAAGATGCCATCTATGGTATGACCTTGTATGGTTCGAATCCGATTCTCAACAACGTGACGATTTTCAATCCAGATCGTGTTGGAATCGATATGTTCGGTAGTTCTTCTCCAGTCATCCGTGACCTACATGTCGAACAAGCAGGTCGAAATATCCCGTTCCAAAACGACTGGCGTTACGGCATTGGTTTGTCAGTTGGAGATGGATCGACACCGATTGTTCAAGGTGCGTATTTCACGGATCATCTGCTGCGTGGATTGAACCTCTGGGGCGCATCTGGTGGACTGTATCGAGACATAGTCATGGACAACATTTCAGGGTCCGTTCTGGGTGAAGCAGCCGGTGTATGGGTTGAAGACAGCGTTCCATTGTTCGAAGACTTGAGCATCGATAAGAGCGACACTGGAATCATTGTCCGTCACATCGATGATTCGGGTTACACACGAGCCGTGTTCCGAGACGTTGACATCAGCAACAGCATGTATCGCGGTGTATATTTGGATAAAAACAATCACACCAACTATACGAATTACGAAACGGCGGATTTCACCAACCTCACCGTTCGAGGGACAGGTTCATCTGGAGCAACATCACCTGGAATCGCTTTTGCAGCGATTGAAATCAATGCGACCGGCGCATGGATGGAGAATGTTCTCGTCGATGATGCATCCTCGGTCGGTGTTCGTTTGTTCTTTGTCGATTCGACAACGACGTTGCGGAACATGACGATTCGGGACGCTGGAGAATCTGGCCAAGGGGCTCACTCTGCCGGATTGAGCATTCAAACGTCCTTCTTCGCTGCACATCTCGAGAACATCGAGATCAGTGGATCTCCAGGTCCTGGAATCCATTCTTCAAGCGGAGGCTCTTTGCAAGGGACGGATTGGAATCTTCACAACAATTCTGAACAAGGCTTGTACATTGATTCAGCGACTGTTGTTGTGGATGGATTGACATCTTCGGACAATGGTTTTTCAGCAGCTTATGTCTTTGATGCCAGGTACGTCACCTTCTCCAATGTGACCTCAACGAACGATGGTTCTCTTGGTTCAAATGCGATGGAACAAGCAGGATTATCCTATCAGAAATCAAACGATTTGGAGACAGCGTCAGGTGATGTGTCATGCATGAATTGCCATGTCGAAGCATCTCAAGGTCATGGCGTCTATGTCATCGATTCGGTTGATCTCTGGCTCGATAATCTCTCAATCAC
>JAAZUV010000062.1 GCA_018623995.1 Methanobacteriota archaeon | reverse complement strand
TGGATGGAAGAGCGAATCGTTGAGGGAGGCTTTGTCATCGCTCCAATCGGCGATCACCATCATCAAGAATTGATGAAGAATGAATGCCAGTTCGAAACTCTGCATCCCACCTCGCTTGGCCCAGTTTCATTTGGACCAGTCGACATTGTTGAGAGCGAACCCCAACCACTTACCGCTTTGGAAATTGCTGATTTGATTGAAACCTTAATCGAAACATGTCATGAAATGGACCTCTGCAGTGCCGACGAACTGCAACAACTCGGAACGATAGCAGATGAATTAAGAGCCATGATGGATGCTGATGAAGGTGATTTAGAGGAATTCATTACCGCAAACATGCAACACTTTGTCCAATTATGGCCGATGATACAACTCATGTTTGCACCGACGCTGGCTCGGCCTGGCGACATCGATCAAGATGACTCAACGGGCTATCATTTCGACGAATTCACACCATGAGGCTGAACTATGGTCGCAAACATTCAGTCCGCTATTGCCAAGTTGAAACATAAGGATGTTCGGCAGCGAAGAAGAGCAGTGCGAATTCTCTTCGATTCTGATGCATATGAGAGCGTTGAAGCCTTCTCTCCACTCCTTGATGACAAGGATATTTGGTTTCGTAACAAGGCCATTGAAGCGTATCGAAGGTGGGCCCCCAAACATGCACCACATCTTCTCGTCGAGCTGGCAAACAGTGACCAACTTGATGCCCAACGTTGCGTTGCAACAGTGCTTGAGTCGATCCATGATGCGACACAAGCAGCGAAACTTGCTCGCCAACTATTGAACAGCAAGGACGATCTTGTTGTTCGACGTGCTGTACATCAGCTCATTAGCAGTGATGAGGTAACAGAATCCGAATTGGATATGTTTCAACACGCAGAAGACCATGTTGTGCGAACCTATGCGACTGAGGTGAATTCCAACACATCGAATCTACTCGTCTCCCTACATGATGCTCATCCAGATGTTCGCAGACAATCCGCTGCTTCTCTTCTAGGAATGGAGTTGACAGAAAAGGAGAGTACTGCGCTCCAAAACGCCATCAACCAAGATGATGCCTTGTGGAAATTGGCCGTCCCAATTGCCTTGGAAAAACGATTGCCGAATTTACTCGATCTCATGAAATCAAAATCCAATTCTCAGCGGAAATTTCTGGTTCAATCGCTGAAAGATGCTGTGAAAGAAGCGGATGACGTACGACTACGTACGCTCATCGACGGAGATTGCACCTCCATCGTAGCCCGTTGGCTCGTAGGCCGTAATGATGCAAAAAGCGATGCATTGCGCACGGAATTGTTGTTTGACGATCGAGTTGACAGCATCGATAAATCGAGGCTTCTTGAGCGTTTGCTGCATCGTCAACAAGAACCTGCAATGCAAGAACTCGCTGAACGATTGATTTCAGAATCGAATGATGAACTTGTCCTGAGTGCAGCACAGAACCTATACACTTCATAGACCAAGGATTCACTATGACACGTTCAAACGTCGTCTTTCGAGTTGATGCTACCGATGCAAGTGACCAACGCTTGGATGTGGAAATTGAAGTTGAGGCCCCGTTCACAGCCTCCTCATTGAAACTCTCGTTTCCACGCTGGGTTCCTGGTTCGTACTTTTTGCGCGAACCCATTCAACACGTCTCACATTTGCAAGCAACCGATGGCGAAGGTAACCCGCTGAACGTTGTTCGGAAGGATGTTGATTCCATTGTTATCAAAGATGTTTCATCACTCGCCAAAGTATGCATTCGCTACAAATTGCTCTGTGTTGAAAACACGGTTCGATCCAATCATCTCGATGACACACACTTGCACATGATGCCTCCGTTTACATGGTTCCTCCCAACTTCTGGAATCGATGCAAAGCGCATGAATCAGACGCACACTGTCGAATTCACGCTACCCACCGATTGGAATGTTTCAACTCAGCTAACCTTTCAACAGACATCGCCCCATGGTTCGGGACAACGTCACACGTTTACTGCTGAACATCGTGATGCACTGCTGGATGGTATTGCAGAATGCAATGCGAACGAGATTCATCGATTTACCGTCGGCGGACGAAATCACGCACTTCACTACTGGGATGCAGGCGGATACCAGCCGAATGAACTCATGCTTGAACGATTTATTCATGACATCAAGAACATCATTGCAGAGCATCATGCCTTGTTTGGACCACTTGACGAACCGTACCATACCATTCTCCACCTCACCGATGGAGGACGTGGTGGACTTGAACACACCAACTCACAAACATCGATGGTTCCAAGAACATCCCTTCAGCCAGGTCATGTCGAAGATTATCGAGACCTTGTTAGTCTGTTTAGCCATGAATACGTCCATCAATGGAACGTGAAGCGACTTCGCCCGAAGCTATTTTTGGATTATGACTTGCAACGAGAAGTCAATACCGATTTACTGTGGTGGTTCGAAGGAGCCACTTCGTGGATCGGTGACATCATGTGTCTACGTTCAGGAGCATGGAGTGCTGAGGATTACTTTGCTGATATGAAGCGGAAACTCAAGCGTCACCACACGCGCAGCGGATCGTCCTGCCAAGCACTTTGTGAAGCGAGTCATGAAGCGTGGATTCACCTCTATAGAAGCCATGCTTACTCAAGAGAAACTCAAATTTCATATTATCTCGAAGGCGAATTGACGATGTTTGCTCTCGATGCAGAATTAAGGAAACGGTCGAAGGGGGAGAACGGTGTCTGTGACTTGATGAAAACATTGTATGACAAGCACAACATCCACGTTGAAGACCCATCAAAGCGAGGGATTCAGTACAATGACATTCGCAAAGCGCTGACATCCCTAACCGGTGGACGTAGGCTAGGTAACTTCCTTGATGAAATAACAAAAGAAGCGGGGAATCTTGATCTCTCGAGAGCGTTCTCAATCTTCGGCTTGGATTACAAGCCGTCGGATGAACCAAAACGAAAGCAAGGTACTGAATCGGTCGTATGGGAACAATTTGCTCAAGGATGGCTCGGTGTCCATGTTCGTTCTCAAGGAAACAAACTGAAAGTGACCAGTCATATGCAACATTCCCCCGTTCGAGACCACCTGCAAGTCGGTGACGAAATTGTTGCTGTTGATGCCATTCGAGTAACGAGTGCTGAACAACTGAAATCCACGCTGAAAGGAAAGGTAGGGTCAACAGCCCGAGTCATGTTTGCAAGAAATTCCGTTATGCATGATGCAGTGCTTGATGTTGCCTTAGAGCCAAACTACCCAACCGTGTCAACGAGTAGTGGGAATCGTTTATGGAAATCTACGATTCGTTCGCGTCAGGTTGACTCGGCGTAAGCAACGACAGTCGCTCAAGCGATACATGAATCGGGGGCAGATGGTCAGATATGCGATGTCGTGTCGTTTTTGGAGGATAAAGATTTGAAGAAAGCGCCATGTCGATGACCTCCTGTTTCGTGATGGATTCCAAATCAGAGGCAGGCCACAATTCGAGTTCAACCGAATCATCTTCCAAGTAATCGATGCAAACCACTGGAATTCTGGCAAGTTCGAGTCGTTGTGCAACTGCGTATCGGTGATGTCCGTCGAGGATTGTCCCAGTAGCCTTGTCTGCAATCAGAGGCTTGGTGAAACCATCCCAACGTAGCGTCATTTCGAGGAGTTTCTCCATGTTCTTGGGCTTAATTTCCTCATGGGCTTTGAGCCACTCAACAGGTACTAGGCGTACATCTTCTTCTGCCCAAGACATGCTCAGACCAAATGAATCCACAGGATAATGCTTTGTCTCGTATGAACACGCAGGGTTGGATGTCCGGCATGGAACCTGCGCGCGGAATGGAAGGATTGCCTCTCCTTCCCTCATTGTCTGCTATGGTTCAACAACTGCCACAATCACTTGTCGAAGTTATCGATTGGTTTCATCAAAACAACGCCAATGTATGGATTGTTGGTGGTGCGGTTCGAAACGCATTGTTGGGAACGAACATCCATGAATTCGATCTCGCAACAACACTGACTCCCGATGAGATGAAAGCCTATCCAGATACAATTCCAACAGGTGAACGCTACGGAACGATCACATTCCGAAACGATGGTGATTCCTACGAAGTCACAACACTACGAACAGAATTCGGGTACAACGACGGACGAAGGCCAGATGAAGTTCAGTGGGGCGATTCATTGCTCGTCGATCTTTCACGTCGTGATTTGACCATGAACTCCCTCGCTGTTGACCCAGTGAATCAGGTGTTCTACGACCCATTCGACGGACAAGGGGATTTGCAACACGGACGCATTCGTTCAGTCGGAGATGCCACGAAGCGATTGTCCGAAGATGCGCTACGCATCATGCGTTCCTACAGATTCATGGACCAAGGCGCAGCAGGCATCTGGTGGCCAGAACGTCAGCTTGCAGATGCATTACGGACTACAAAACCAATGCTCGAGCGGATCGCTCGTGAGCGTATCTGGTCCGAATTCAAACGTATACTCTTGGGACGACATGCCTCAGAGATTGTTCAACGAATGGCAGATGATGGAATTCTGAAACAAATCTTGGATTTGGATTGGGAGCAGGAAGATGTGCGAATCAAACTCCTCAACGAACTTGAAGGAAGTGATGTCATCGATCGATTGGTCGTGTTGCTCAGAGACTTCTCCTCAAAGGAGTGTGAACAACTCGCTACGAGGCTTCGATTAAGTGGTCAGGAGAAAAAACGACTTCTGTTTCGTCACGCAAAATTGGGCCACCTACCCGAGGATACTGAATCAATGATGAGAGTCTTTGCAGTTGTCATGGGAACATGGGGCGAACAGCACCTTTGCATCGAAAAGATGTTCGCTCGAGAAGGTCCTTCTCCAGGTTACAAAGAGAACGATGTTCAACGAAGGTTGGATCGATTTCTGCAATTGAACATTGATGTGAACGTTGAACCGTTGGCTTCTGGTGAATACATTATGCAGCAAACAAATATCCCACAAGGCCCGAAACTTGGCGCATTGAAGTCTTGGCTTTTCTATGAGCAGGTTGCACGGAATCTGAGGACGATCGATGAAATCGATACGCTTCTTTGCACATTATCATGGCAATCTGAGGATACTTCGCGTTGGCCAAAACTTCAATTCCCCTAACCTGATAGTCCAACCACACGCAAGTGTCTACTGGACGTGAATCCATGGCTGTTAAACAAGTCCTTCAAGCAAGAATGGAGAAGCACATCAAGGAAATGGTCACAACCAACCCAATGATTGGTCAATTGAATACTCAATTTACAAGCTGGCTTCTCGGCTCCGGATTAACTGGAACAGAAATCATTCAGATGATCGATTCAAACATGGATGCAGTTATTCAGCCCACAGAACTCTCAGATGCACTTCAGCGAACCACCGGTACACAGCCTCCTGGTTGGGTCATCAATGGGCTCATGTCCGTTCTCGACATGGACAAGGACGGAAACGTTACCGTCGCAGACCTTCACACCTATTTTGAGACAATCGGCCTTCCAAGTGGTATTGAAGAACCAGAACCTGAGCCTGAACCAGAACCAGACGAATTCGAAGAACTCGACCAAGAAATAGAGGAAGAGGCTCGAAGGCAAGCCGAGGAGCTCATTCGTCAGCAAGAGGCTGAAAAACAACGATTGTTGGAAGAACAACAAGCGAAAGAGGCTGCTGAACGAGAGGCTGAGGAAAAAGCACGCCGAGAGGAAGAGGCTGCAAAAGCAAAGCCAGAACCAATTCTCCTCGAGGAAGATGGTAGCCCCATCGGACATGCACGATTCATCGAATTGTTGCAAGATATGAAACTCAGCAGTGAACGCCGTGAAGCGATTTCTCAATCACCAAAACAATCGTGCAAGATTCTCGTCTCATCGGTCGAGAAGACACTGATGGGTCAAGGGCCAATGAAAAACGGAATGACGGTTATTGGAGCACTCTCGGAGAATCGGGACATTGAAGTTGAACTGCAACTACCTTTCGAAGCCAATGAACAGGTTCAGGCATTCCAATCGAATCACTCTCTGGAAGTCGTCGCACAAATCATCAACTGGAATGTTGGACGAAAGCGGGCCGTTTTCACAGCAACTGACTTCGATTACTCATAGAAGGCTTCGAGCAACAACAATTCGTTGTACTTCTTGGGTTCCTTCATAGATTTGCGTGATCTTCGCATCTCGGAAGAATCGCTCAACAGGGAATTCTTTGGTGTAGCCGTATCCACCGTGAACCTGGATTGCGCGCTCTGAGACCCACATAGCTGTGTCTCCTGCGTAGAGTTTAGCCATGCTCGCTTCCTTTGTATGGCGTGGCCCATCGTGTTCGTAATGCTGTTGTTTTGCCCATGATGCCTTGTAGACGAGGAGGCGTGCCGCATCAATTCGAGTCGCCATGTCGGCGAGATAGCCCATAATCATCTGATGATGAGCAATCGGTTTTCCGAAGGCTTCACGCTCGTGTGCATACTTGAGCGATGCTTCATAGGCTCCCTGAGCGATACCGAGTGCCTGTGCTGCAATACCGATGCGAGAATTATCAAGTGCATTCATAGCGATTGGGAAGCCATTTCCAGCTCCCTTGATGATGTTTTCAACAGGAACCTTGCAGTCCTTGAGAACAAGTGTGCATGTGTCGGATGAGCGAATGCCAAGTTTGTCTTCCTTCTTGCCAACAGAGAATCCCTCAAAGGAGGAATCAACGATGAACGCAGTTGTACCACCGTGCTTCTTGACGCCGTAGTCTGGATGATCAACGTCTTTTGCGAAGAGAACGATGATCTTGGCTTGAGCACCGTTGGTGACCCACATCTTCTCGCCGTTGAGAATGTAGTGCGTACCGTCGTCAGAAAGTTTTGCTTTGCAGGTCATTGCCGCAGCATCTGTTCCTGCACCTGCTTCTGAAAGTGAGTATGCCCCTACTTCGCCCTCTGCGAGCCGGGGAAGGTACGTTGCCTTCTGATAATCGTCCCCGTGAAGTGCAATGGTTTTGGCACACAACCCGACGTGGACACAAAACATAACTGAGAAGGATGGGTCAACTCGGGCAAGTTCCTCAACGATGATCGACTCAGAGATGTCGTCAACTGGCATTCCGCCGTATTCTTCGGGGACAGTGACCCCTTGCAAGCCCAGTTCGAGGAATTGCTGCCATTCTTCTGAAGGTGGTGTTTGCGTCTGGTCACGGTGCTCCACGGTTGGTGCAAGGACCGTTTCTGCAAAATCGCGCACCATCTCTCGAATCATGTCTTGTTCATCGGTTGTTTTGAAGTCCAAACTCTCACCATTGATTCCTAAGAGGGGTCCTCACTTAATGGATGTGCTATGGCCACATCACCACGAATCTAGCGATGGTTCATATAGGAGTTGTTTGAGCCGCGTACAGGTGAAATGACTTGGAAGAAGAAGTCGTCGAATTTAACATTGCACACAACAGAAAGTACTCGATTGACCATCTCTGGTACCAAGAGAAGGACGATGAGAAAATCATGGTCGGTATCAGCGAATTCATGGGTGTTGAGATTGGAGAAGTCCTCCGAGTCATCCTCCCGCAAGCTGAGACCATGGTCGATGAAGGCCAAGACATGTTCTCTCTCTGGACTGGAGACGAGAAAATCGCTTTCACTGCACCATTCTCCGGCACCATCACCGAAGTGAATGGAGAAGTCGAAATCAACCCAGATCTCGTCAACGAGTCTGCATACGATCTAGGCTGGATTCTTGTTCTCCAACCGTTCCAGTTCGACATGGAGAATCTGCTCGAACCCGACGAATACGTCGAGTATCTCTCCGAACTTTGATGCGACGAAGTGGAACCATGTCGAATCCATTGCAGCGATTGAAGGAATCACTTCTGGCTGCACC
>JAAZUV010000061.1 GCA_018623995.1 Methanobacteriota archaeon | reverse complement strand
CTCAGGCTGCATAAGCGATGGTGTTGACGGAGAACAAGGTGAACAAGGCCCTCCTGGAACGAACGGAACTGACGGTATCGATGGAATCGATGGTATCCATGGAGTCAATGGTACAGATGGGCAAAATGGAACCGATGGGCAAGATGGAATAAACGGCAAGAATGCCATGGTTTCGACCTTCGACGTATTGCCAGGGATCCATTGTGAAAATGGTGGTATTGGGCTTCTTGTCGGTATTGATGAAAATGGCAACGGTATGCTCACCTCCAACGAGGTCCAGGAAACGACATTTGTCTGCAATGGTGTCGATGGCACTCACGATTCAATTTCAGGAAATTCATCCACAGGCCTGTTGAGCGCAGTTGCCTCACTAGGGCATTCTGATGGTTGCCCAGCAGGTGGTAAAGTGATGATGTTTGGTATCGACAATGGAGACAATGGGGGTACGGCAGGCAACGGTGTGCTTGAGTCTGGTGAGATCGACGAACAGACAACATACTGCAGCACGCAACGCATCTCAAGAGTCACGGACATTGCGCCTGGTGCCTTGTTTTCAAATCCAGGTGGGGACGGCATGCAAATTGTTGTCGGAGATACATTGTACTTCAGCGCAAACGACGGTATACATGGCGCTGAGTTGTGGGCCTACGATATGACCACAGACTCCACACGGATCGTTGCAGATATCAATCCGGGTCAGAATGCGAGTTTTCCCGGCTATTGGCTGGTCCTCGTACATGAGGAGGTCATCTATTTTGATGCCGCAGACCCATCCCATGGGCGTGAATTGTGGGCCCACAATACCGTGAATGGTTCAACATGGCTGGTTGCCAATCTCAATGATGATGAATTTTCAAGCAATCCTGGCGATGATATTGAGATCGTCTACGGTGACACCCTCTATTTCTCAGCATTCTCGTTTCAATATGGAACGGAATTGTGGGCCCATCATCCAGCGAACAACTCAACATGGTTGGTTGAAGACATTCATCACGGAAGTTCAGCGAATCCAGGCTGGCTCATGCACTTTGTCTACAATGATGTACTCTACTTTACAGCTCGCGACATGATGAATGTTCACGATTTGTGGGCGCACAATCATGCCAACGGATCGACGTGGAAGGTCGCATCGTTTGGTATGGCTCCATGGACACATCCAGGAGAGAACTTCGAATTTTTGATAGGAGATGTGCTCTATTTTGATGCAGACAATGAACTCAATGGTCGGGAATTGATGGCATACAACCTGAAAACAGACACACATTGGGTGGTTACAGACATTGTACCAGGAATGACCTCGTCAAATCCAGGCGCAAACATGTCAATCCTTGTTGATGATACCATCTATTTTGACACCGATGAGCAAGACCTGTATGCCCATTCAACAACAAATCACACCACATGGATGGTACACCAATTCACCAATGCTGCACCTCAAGACTCCGTCAAACCTGTCGCAATTGGAAGCGAATTCTTCTACAAAATTGAGGAAGAAGGATCACATCTCGAACTATGGGCATACAACACCAAAAATCATTCCTCATGGATGATTAAGCGCTTCATCCCTCCAACCTCAACAGGTACACTTGACATCGGTATCATTGAAAACGTGAATGGCATCCTTTATTTTGAAGCTACAACAGTGGAGTACGGTCGTGAATTATGGGCATACAACCCAATGGATCAATCGATATGGCAAGTAGCCAACATCAACAAAGCCAATGCGGGAACAGACGGCCCTGACGGCAATTCCATGCCTGGATTTTCACTTTCTCTTGTTCACAATGGATATTACTTCTTCAGTGCGACTGACGGAGAATATGGCAATGAGCTCTGGAAAATGTGGTTTGAACACACGATTACCTACGCATGACGTGTCCTATTCTGCTTTGTTCGATTGTTTCGCTGCCATCGATACTACGCGGATAACGCCAATGAACACTACGACTCCCAAGATGATGAAACCGAGGACGAATGCCATCGAGTTGCTTGGTGCAGCCTCAGGGTCTCCAATGTACACTCGAGTCGGGTCTGAAGGATCGTATCGAACCTCGAGCACGTCATCGGACAGTTCAGAGAGAATGTCTTGAGTCGAACCTTCTGGACGCTCTGATGCATTCCGGTTGTCCTCAGAGGATGCCTCGGGGCCAAACGCATCGATGCAGAACCAGAGCGATTCATTGGCAGCAAACTCACAATGGTACCACCACGTATCGTATTCACCGTTATCGAAATAACAATTCCAATATGGCTCATCGTTTGGTTCACTTTGCCATCTACATTCTGTATCGTAGACTTCCCAAGGATCATCGTATCGCTCATCGAAGTATTGCCGAGGGAAATTGTTGCCTTCGTACTCATATAGATCATATGCTGAAGAACAGGGATTCGGCATAGGGCCATTGATGCTGTATTGATTTCCACCAATGGCGAAGATACTGTGATTTGGCTTACAAGCAAGATATGTTTGGATGTGTGTTCCGTTCTCAACCTCAGGACCACAAACGTAGTTTCCATCATCGAGTAAGACACAGTTAAGGACGAGATTCGCCGTAAAAAAATCCTCATAACAGGTGGATTCATCTCCGCAACTCACCTCTTCACTCCACACTTCGATTTCAGAGTCTATGTGTACCGAGGTGATTGGCCAGGACATCGCCTCATTCGCATAATCTGTGGATTCTGTCTCTAGAAGGAAAGCATGTCCCAGACTATTCCAAAGGATCAAAGAAAATACTACAAGAGTCACTACCCCTGAAACCGCTCTCAGTGCAGGATTCATTGGCTCTTCTGAAGAGGATGATTCCTCGTTGGAATGGTGTTCTAATTCGTTCAACAATGGTTGGGATTGTTCCTGAACAAGTTCTTCTTGTTTTGATTCTTGTACGAGTGTCTTTTCTTCGTCGGGATTCTCCCAGAAAGCCTCTCCAATCATGGACATCTCAACGATTCTCAAGTCTTGAAGTTAGTGCCTACAGATGCTCAACAAAAAATTCTCTCGATCGTACGAGAGCATCTGCACGCGCTTCAGGATTACCTTCAACCGTAGCACCTCGATTTCTCAGAATCCGAATAATCCATCGTCGTTGCCAGCGTTTGTTGAGTGGCAAGTGAAGGCCCAAGAAGAGTCTTCCAGACATCGATCCCTTCTTGTTGATTCGAATCGTTCGTTTCTTCAAATGAACTGCATTCGGAAGACGGGTGTAGTCATGCTCGCAATCAAACGAATGGTGTGCATCTGGATAGACCTTCACATTCGCATTCGGTAGTTGTGGCAAGAGACTTTCAACGAAATGAACGGGTGTCCAGTCGTCAGCAGCTCCATGAAGAATCAACTTCGGTGCATCGGTCCATTCCTGGATGTCAGGTCGAAGATGGGCTGCAGGATAGAACGGCAAATGAGCATCAAATGGGCTACCGAGAACGTCAATGATTGGCATCCATGACGAATACAGAGCAACTGTTCCTCCAAGGCTCCATCCAGAAATACCGATCTTGCCAATCTTGGGATTCTCTTCCAAAACAGCACGAGCACGGAACGCATCGACGAGCATCATAGCATGGGTGACGGTAAGCTGATCGTCAACCGTCGTCTCGATGGACCTTGAGATGAATGAATTGATCTTACAGACTGCAAGACCAGCACTCAACCATCCATTGATGTGATCCTGATGATGATCTGCCCATCCTAAACTTCCATGCAGAGCAACAACGCAGCCGAATGGCCCCTCACCCTCTGGGAAATACAACTCACAATCAACGGTTATCTCAGGCGTTTTTTCCAAACGCGTGAGAATTTGATGAATCTCAAAGGGAGAGCGAGATTGTACTTGAAACCGCTCGAACACAGTGAGCGTTAGGAGGTTCAGCATTTCAAATATGGGCCGATAATTGCAGAGAAGTGCTTGTACTTGTGGCGTGGATTAAGACCAGATTCGGGTCCGTTTAGGGGTACGAGCATTTTCACGATTTTTCATAAAATTTGAAGTCTACAAAAACGCAGTTGCGTGATTTTCTACAAAAGAGGTACAATGTGCTCGTACCGGGATTTGAACCCGGGTCAAAGGAATGAGAGTCCTTTATGATGGGCCACTACACTATACGAGCGTGGTAGTTTCGCCTGTATCGTCCTCTATTTAGAAATGGCGACCTAGGAAAATGAGATTTTGTTCACTTTTCGTTTTGTGCTGATTCAAGTAGATAGTGTACTGCTCTATGTTTTTACTTTCACTTTTCATTTACCTCTCGATTTTCTGTTGATATACGGCCGCCCTTGAATCTTGAATCATGAACAACAACGTTCCAACGAATTTTGCTGACCTAACAGCAACGCAAACCGGTACTGAGGAACCGCTCTGGTACCACCGAACGACAACGGTGTACGCATCTTCAAGCGGCAAACTACCCAATCGCAGCAAAGACATGACATGGACACCATGGCACCAGCCGGGTCAAACAACAGCTCCATATGTCACGACAAGCATCCGCAACCTCATCAAGCGAGCTGCCCTTCGAGGTGAGGCTTGATGTCGAGAACAAAGCGCTTGAGAGATGCTATTGACGAGTACCTTGAGTCTGTTGAAGAGGCGAACACCAACGACATTCTCGATCACGTCAACCAGCGCTTCCGCTGGGGTGCGACTATGAACCAACTTGGCAACGTTCTCGCTCGAGATCGTCGATTTGTCAAGGTCGGATTCGACGAAAACACCGACATCGGAGGATTCCGAATGCGTGTTTGTGTTTGGGCTCGTGCAACCGCCTGAGAGAAAAGGAACAAGTGTCGATGGCTCTTGGCTGAGGCATGGCCAACAAACTTCTTGCATCAATTCAATTGATGCGGGTCAAGAATCTTGGTCTAGCTCTCATTGCAACACCTCTCGGGGCAGCGTTTGCGTTGCTTGATTTTGAAGCGCTGCTCGATTACCCAGAAGTTGCCCTGGCAACGCTTTCGGTTCTGTTCTTCATGGCAGCGGGTAATGCGCTCAACGATTTGAGCGATGTTGAAATCGACAAGGTTGCGCACCCTTCTCGTCCACTTGCCAACGGTTCGATCAGTATTTCTGAAACCAAGATGTTGATTGGCATCTTATCTCTGTTGAGTGTTGCTTCGCTTATTGGATGCCTGTACTTGATGGATGGTTCACAGGTATACACCGCAGGCATCTATGTGGCTGCAGTCGTTCTCATGATCACCTACGACCATGGACCACAGACAAAACAGAAGGGTTTGATTGGTAACGTTGCCATATCCTCGCTCGTAGCCGCTGTCGTTCTTTACGGAGCCTCGTCTATAGAGGGTCTTGATGCACTCCTCTGTTGGTATGTCGCATGTGTTGTGTTCTTTGTTAACCTGGCAAGAGAGATCATCAAAGATTGCCAGGATATGGAAGCTGATTCTGATTCGAGACAAACCTTGCCGATGAAGATTGGAAAGGAAAACAGCCGAATGGTTGCCTACGTTCTCACACTCATTGGGATTGTATTCTTGTATATCCCATATTGGCAGGGGCCGTTTTTGTTCGGACAACTGTTCCTTCAATCACCTGCAATCGTCTTACTCATGAGCCTCAATGGTCCAATGTGGAAAGGTGAGGATTATGCCGTTGCGACACGACTTCGTATCGCTATGCTCCTTGGTTTGGTGAGTTTCATTGTCACAATTCTTGTCTAAACAAGACCCATGAATTCGCCCATTGCACCCCATGCTTCTGGAGCGATGAAATAACACAACAACGACATCTGAGCCCACATTCTGTTCTCAGCTTGGTCAAACACGATTGAGTGCTCATGGTCCATGACCCAGTCTGTAACTTCATCACCACGATGTGCTGGCAAACAGTGCATGAAGCGCCACTCATCATCCATTCCAGAAACCATCTCTTCATTCACTTGATAGCCATCAAAGGATTTCATTTTGTCTTCAAGATGCTCCTCACCCATTGAAATGAAAACGTCGGTGTATACGACGTGGGCATCTTTGACAGCTTCCTTTGGGTCCACTGTGCGGGTGAGTTCCGAGCCGTGCTTTGTGGCGTACTTTTGAGATCGCTCGACAACATCCTCTGCTGGCTCATAGCCTTCCGGGACTGCATACCTGAAATCGATACCAAGCATCGTACAAGCGAGCATCAAATCGTGAAGTACGTTGTTTCCGTCACCAACCCAAGTGACGACAAGGTTCTCTCTGTCAGTGAAATGCTCCATGACGGTCATCAAATCAGCTGCTGCTTGACATGGGTGGTGTTTGGCCGACAATGCATTGAGGACTGGGACAGTTGCATACTTTGCAAGTTCTACGACATCATCATGTGCAAAACAACGGTACGTCATCCCTCCAAGGAATCTCGAGAGAACCTGAGATGTGTCTCCAACGGTCTCCGATTTTCCAAGTTGAATATCGTTCTTCAACAGTGTTAAGGCATTTCCACCAAGTCTGTGTATACCCACTTCAAAGGAGACACGTGTTCGTGTGGATGGCTTTTCGTAAATGGATCCAATTGTCATCGTATCCAATGGCATGAAGTTGAGTGCAACTTCGTCACCTTGTTTCCACAAACGCTTGAATTCGATTGCCCACTTCAGAATTTGTTCAAAGTCTTCGTTCACGTCGTCGATGGCAAGGAGATGATTGACCATGCGCTATGGTCAACGAGACAGATTACAATGTTTTTCAAACAAAGTCGTCAACATCTTTCTCATGTTCAATGTCACTTGCAAAGCCATCACGAGCATCGTTCATTCCACCAAACATGGCCTGTGCGAAGGTAAGAATGTCTGCAAGACCTTCTTCGAGTTCACTCGATAGTGGAGTGAGTCCTGGACTTTGCGCGAATTGTTGCATAAGACGTAGCTGGTTGATTGCGAATTCTGTTCGCTGGCCACCAGCCTCGTCGTAAAGAGCCATCTCAAGAATTTCAAGACGCTCCGACCACTCCAAAATTTTCTCCAATTCATCAGGATCAAGCAGATCGCTCTTGGAGAGGAAATTCTTGGTTGGGAGTCCCAATCGGAACTCAACAATCGACGAGAGGAGCATCTGTGAAACAAACCCAGATGGTGATCGAGATAGCATTGGGTCAAACAAGTAAATTATTGCTGACTGATCACGGCCAAGGACTTCGATGAGGTGATTACTCGCCTCACGGAACGCAAACAATTCGACCTGTCCAGGCGTATCAACAATCATCATCTCGCCTGTTAGCGCATGGAGTTGTTCTGCAACATCTCCAGCCTGTGATGCTAGAAGGTCAGCAGCGAGAATTTGAGCACCGTTCGGTCCAAGATCATACTCAGTCATGACTTCTGTCAACGAAATTAAATCTCGAACATCGAACTCCGCGTCATAGTGAACACGCTCTGCTCCTGGATCGAGATTCACCGCGATGACATCGGTCTCAAGGAAGCGAGACCATCGTTGAAAAGACGTTACGAGAGATGACTTCCCAGCACCTGCAGTTCCAACAACAAACAGGACTGGAGGCGTACCACTATCTTGTCCGACCATGAATAATCCTCCAACCCAACCTACATGAACTCAGCGCCAAAAGGATGCAATCGAGCAAAACTAACCAACAGAACGGTTATGTGCTAGACAACAATGGCAAGGTTGCACTTTGCTACATGGAGGAGAGAAAATGACGGACGAAGATACAAACAAACCTGAAGCACCACTAGGCATGCCACCTATGCCACCTATGCCACCTATGCCACCAATGGGTGATGCACCACCGGCACCTCCAGGTATGCCACCAATGCCTCCAATGCCCGAAGCACCTCCGGCTCCACCAGGTATGCCACCAATGCCTCCAATGCCCGAAGCACCTCCGGCTCCACCTGAGATGCCACCAATGCCTCCAATGCCTGAAGCACCACCGGCACCACCTGAAATGCCAGCAATGCCTCCAATGCCTGAAGCACCACCGGCACCACCTGAAATGCCAGCAATGCCTCCAATGCCT
>JAAZUV010000222.1 GCA_018623995.1 Methanobacteriota archaeon | reverse complement strand
TTTGAGAGTTATACTGTTTTCCGAAGAAATCTACAATCCGTTCGCATTCCAAGACCGAATTGTTCCACTGAACGCACTCATTGCTACGGTGAGAGGGCTAGCAAGGTACAGTTTTCCAGGGCCAGAGCGACCTTGGAAATTTCTGTTGATGGCAGAAACGGTGACTTGGTCTGGCGTCATGGATACGCCCGGACCTGCTCCGATGCAAGCGCCGCAACCAGGATCGATGAGTTTCACGCCAACGTCGAGGAACAGCTGATGCCAACCCTTCGAAACGGCAACATCCTTGACAATCCCTGATCCGTATTGAATGTAAAAATCAACACCTTCTTTGACGGAAAGGCCCTGTTCCTTTGCTGCCTGGCAGACCTGGGCATAGTATGCAATATCATCGATCTTCCCTGCTGTGCACGATCCTCCGTATGCGATATCGATGGCCACTTCACCGATTTCATCGATGTATGCGCCATTGGTCGGATCACTTGGAATGCCTTCGTCAGGATTTCCAGGATGTGCAACCATTGGGCGAATCGAGGACAAATCGATGTGGTGAACACCTCCATGATAGTGAGCACCTTCGTCTGGAGCGACTGCTCTTTGGCGTTGTTCGTCCATGTTCAAGTGAGGCATTTGTGCTTCCATCCAATCGTAGAGAATGTCATCTGCTTCACAGATTCCGGTTCGAGCCGAACACTCTGTTGCCATGTTGCACAATGTTGCACGCTCGTCAGCGGACAATGATTGAAGGCCAGGACCACCGAATTCCATCGATCGATTCAAGGTCAACTCTTTTCGAGCATGGTCTGCAAGAATATGCAGAATAACATCCTTTGCCGTACATCCCTCATTGAGTGACCCTGACAATTCAAATCGAATGGATTCAGGAACCTTGACAAAGGTGAATCCTGCAGAAACAAGGTTGGCATATTCGGTGGCCCCAACGCCCCATGTGAGTGCATTTGACGCGCCCCCCATGCATGTGTGCGAGTCTGTTGCTTGAATGAAATCGGAGACTTCAATGAACTCCTCGCGCGCTACTTGATGGCAGATGCCGGGCGATACACCGTCGACTGCTGAGTAATCACGTACTCCTGTATGAGCTTGGAAGACCTTCTGCAATTCACGCAGAGTCTCGACTTTGTGCATGAACGGCACAAATTTTGGATTGTGATGTGCATACAATAGGTGATCCTCAAAGACACCAAACTTTTGTGGATTTGTTAATTGGTAATCTTCTCCATATGTTTCCTGAAGGAATGTGTGGACTTGTGCCGTAGTAAACTCGTGGGAATAGCCACCTTGGACCTGGGCAATCACCGGGTCGTCAGGCTTGACACAAGCGCCTTCTGGTTGGCCGACGAGATTTCGTGCGATGATTTTCTCAGCCATTGTCATTGGGTGTTGTTCCGTTGAGAGTTTAGGTAGTTCGATTTCATCGTTGCTGAGACGCTTGGAAAATTCGAACAGACCTCCAGACTCGAGGATGAGTGCTGTAACATCATCGTACTGTGACGTGAACTCGCTTAATGGCAAGGAATCACCGTTTTGCAAACGCTCCAACATCGCGTGATTGCCCATGAGTTGACCAAGGTTGATGTTGTTTCGTTCATGAATCGGAGCGAAGGAAGCTGCGATAACGATTCGGATACCTGCCCATCGTTCGCATTGTGCTGCTGTTTCACGACTAGAACCGGTACCCTTCCTCTGACCGGAAACAATCACTTCGAAATTTCCATTGATTAAGGCATTCTCGTTGAACACGCGAAGTCCGTTTTGCATCAATCCGGCGTATGCGTTTTTTGCAATCATGGCTGGTTCGTGATCAAAACAAACCCATGCTGGTGTCATAACATCGGTATTGATGTCATCGAGGAGGTCCTCCACACGCAGATCCTCCATACGTAAATCGAGGCCTTCGTACAATTGCTGACGAATCAAATCGAGGTCTTTGGTGAGGAAGAGGACCCGCTTACCGGGTGTGAGCGAAATCGAATCTGGCCTTCCCTCCATCTTCATCCCCAGTCTACTCACAAGCCATTTAGGTTTAACCAATTCGCTGCCCTACTCTCATACTTCACAAAAATAACGAACGATAAGGTTTAAAAATACCATACCAATCGTTGATATATCTATTTCTCAATATTCATGAGGTGAGATGTTATGGATGATCAGCAAGTTGAAGATATTGTAAAGTGCCAAGAATGTGGCGGACGAAGCCTAACGAGAGACGAGACCCGTGGAGAAGTCACTTGTGACGACTGCGGGCTTGTCTTGGAAGACAACGTTATCGACCAAGGTGCAGAATGGCGTGTATTCTCTCCTGAACAAGGTGATCAAAGGGCTCGTACTGGTGCCCCAATGACGGTCATGCTTCACGACAAGGGTCTCTCGACTGATATCGATTGGCAAAACAAGGATTACTCTGGAAAAACCATCAATTCCCGTTATCGTTCTCAATTTTACCGAATGCGAAAGTGGCAGAAGCGTAGTCGTGTCAGCAATGCGACCCAGCGCAACCTTGCTATGGCATTGGCTGAGCTTGACCGAATGCCAAGCCGCCTTGAATTGCCTAAGACGGTTCGTGAAGCA
>JAAZUV010000060.1 GCA_018623995.1 Methanobacteriota archaeon | reverse complement strand
GTCTTCCTCGCCGGCAGGCGGCAGAATTGGCTCGACAACAGGCAGAAATTCTCGGAGTTGGGCGTGCAGCAGAACCTGCGACACCAGAGCCCGTGCTTGTAGAAGAACCGGCTGCACCTGCTCCGGTACCGACGCAATCTCCTGAAACCAAGACAGTCGAAGCAGCAGAAGTCACCATTCCAGAGCAAGAATCCGTACCGCTTCCTGTGATCGAAACGGATTCGCCCGATGGACCACAATCTGTCACTGAAGCGATCACCAAAGCAACAACGGATGGCTTCGAAGAAATGCAGGCTGCGGGTGACGAATTGGAAGAAGTGAGCGTTCCTTTGCCGACGGCGGACGTCGCCGACGAAGTTGAAGAAGCGGCCCCAGCACCTGTCGAAGAGCCGCAAACAGAGATTGAGATTGAGTTCCGAGCTCTAGTCACGGAACTCATGGCAAACGGCGTTGAGCCCAGCGACATGGTCGATGACCCGCGCTGGGAACCGATCAACGAACGAGCAGCGGCTGTTGGATTCGAAACCTGGCCCGTCTTCATGGAATTAACATCGGTCCAGTGAAAGGTTGAAAGCACACGGTGTCCAGTCGAGAACAGGTGAGAACATGGCATTCTGCGTGACGTGCGGACAATCTTTGAACGATGGAATGCGATTCTGCCGATTTTGTGGCAATCAGCAACCTGGTGAACAATTGATTCAACGCCTTCGTATGGAGGCTGAGCAGATTCGTCAAATTGCGCTCATGATGAGCAACCAACAGGCCATGCAACAAGCCCAATTCAATGCGCAAATGCAACAACAACAGCAATTCAACCAGCAATTTGGACAGCAACGTCGTTGGTGAATGCATGCGTCAACGGCATCTAGCGATGCGACTATCATCGCTTGAGCCTCACCCATGCCAATCCGTTGAACTTGAACAATATCCAACGGAAGGAAACCTTGCGGCTGCTTGGCTTACTAAGATCGACCTTGGCGACGGATTCGCAGGCAAACATGTACTTGACTTGGGAGCAGGTAACGGTGTTCTTGGAATCGGTGCTGCTTTTCTCGGGGCAGCACATGTCACCATGGTCGAGTGCGATGCACCCACCGTTGACGTTCTTCAACACAATGTTCGAGAAGTTGAAGGTGAGTCCATCTGTTCCATCATCAACAGTCGAGTCAATGGACATCCTATCGAACTCGACAAACCTGTTGACATGGCGATCATGAACCCGCCGTGGGGCGTCCAAACCTTAGGAGCGGATAGGGCATTTTTCGAGACCCTGTTTTCGATGGAGATTCCTCTTATTCACTTCATTCACAGCATCAATGCTGAGCATTTGTTGCCACTCGCCCAAGAAAACGGGTATGAGCTTCATTCGATTTATCAGGACGACTTTCGCCTCCCAGCGGCCTATGCACACCACACAAAAAACAAGTCCTCCACACGAATACGATGCTATCGTCTTGAGAAGAAGAATTGATGCAAACCCATGTGAGGGGTTGAAAAGGGAGCAGCGCTCGCATACAATCAGCACACGTTACCGCTACGTCGGTCGCCTGTGCAGCGAGTTGAAATTATGACGACGAGCCTCGTCACCCCAGGAACAGAGATTGGAACCGTTGGCGAACATCAAGCCGGCGAAGGAACGACCACAGTTGACAACCGAATCGTTGCAACAACGACGGGTTACATGCGAATCGATGATGGTCAAATCATCGTTGACGCATCAAAATCCATCGTCAACATCGAAATCGGAGATACGGTGCTTTGCCAATTCGAAAAACTGCAAGAAAAAGGGGGAGAAGCACGAATCCTTGCCGTCGAAGGAAAGCAGGGCGATGTGCTGCCTCATCAACTCCAAGGCCACTTTCACGTGACACGAATTGTCGATCGATTTCTTCACACCGTTGCTGATGCCGTCCGCCGACGAGATGTTGCACGAGCGGTTGTAACCGAAGTTGAACCAGTGGTCAGACTCGATTTCCGTGAGCGCGATGATTGCGGCGTTCTCCATGCCATTTGCCCTTCGTGCGGCGACACGCTTGAAGCTCATGTCAATGGAGACTGGAACGTCGCCTGCCCAAGTTGTGGGTATGAAGGCTATCGTGCTCTTGCAGACAACTTCGGTGCTGGTTGGGCTGAACTTGAGCAAGGGGCTTCAGCCCTGAACCTTTCCGGAAAGCGCTGGGGCAAGGAGGCAGAACAACTCTTTGCAAAAGGATCGTCTGGTCGTGCAACTTACATTGCTGCAGACGTCCGAGAAGATGGACGTGAACGTACCTACTTCCGATTCGAAGGCCAAGGGCAAGGTGGAGGACGTGGACGAAAGTCTGCTCCGGGCTGCCGTCTCTTTGTCGGTGGCCTACCTCGTGAAGTTGACACTGAAAAGCTACGAGAACTCTTTGGAAAGCATGGCGATATGACCGATTGCATTGTCATGACCGATGATTCTGGTGCCTCCCGTGGGTTCGGATTTGTGACGTACACTGACAAGGCACATGCGGATGCTGCCATCAAGGAACTTGATGGGCACCGCCTCCACGGACGCCGAATTGGTGTTCGTGATGCAGACAACAAGGAGAAGCGTTCGAAAGGACCAGCAAAAGGACTCAAACTCTACGTTGGCAACCTTCCATTCGATGCAGATGAGAAAGCCATCACAGCATTCTTTGGTGACAAGGCAACCATAACAGAAATCGCCATTGCTACCGACAAAGGAGGCAAACCGAAAGGATTTGCATTCGTCTTCATCGATGAGAAAGACAAGGGCGAGGACGTCGTAAAAGCTCTCAATGGACAGGAACTGAACGGTCGACGATTGAAGGTCGACATCTCGCAATCAGGTGGCAAGAAAAAGGGTCAAGGCGGAAAATCCGCTCGAGAGCTCAAGGCCATCGCTGAAGAGAAGCGGAAGAAACAACGCCGATGAGTTCATTCTCACAAATCAGCCCAGTCCACAGAATTTGGGGACATAAGGCTATCAAGCGGAAGTCAAGACGACCATCATGGTAGAGAACGATTCTCCTTCTTGGCTCGTTCTCGATGGGTACGAAGACGAACCTGCTGCTTTTGGTGTACCCCCATACGTAGGTTTTCACATTCGCTATGTTTGTGGCGTTCTCGAACTGCACTCGATCGACTACACCTACATGACCATCGATCAGTGGCGATTGTATTCAGAGGAAGAGCGTGAACAACACCTTCGTGATTTGGAAGGATTTGTTTGCATCGCAGGTGCTGTTGTTCCCGGTCGATACATTCGGGGAACACCCATCTCTCGCAGAGAATCGACTGAATTGATTCGATCCTTGCCCCGAGACATTCCTGCATTGTTCGGTGGATGGGCCGTTCGTGGCTGGAAACAACAGGGATGGCTCCCTCTCCGCTCAAATCTCTTCCTCGCTGTCCAAGATACGGATGCGACCTTGCATGGTTTCCTCAAAACTGGGAAATGGAAACACGAACGTCGAACGAGTGAACAATGGACAATGTGGGCCCACTCAGGAGCACAGAGCAAGGCGGTTTTGAAGCATCCTGATTTAGGAACGGAAGAAAAGCGAGGACCCCTTACCTACGAAGTTGAGGTCTACCAAGGATGCGTTCGATTCAAACGTGGGTGCAAGTTCTGCATTGAACCAAAAAAAGGCATACCCATTTGGCGTACCCCCGAGGACATTATCCAAGAAGTCAAGCTAGCGCATGACTCGGGTGTTCAACATGTTCGGCTTGGAGGAATGACCGACACTTACACCTACATGGCCGAAGGTGTGAAAGATCTTGAGTATCCAATACCAAATCCAGAACCCATTGCCAAACTCCTTCATGGATTGCGTGAAGACGAACGACTGGGTATTCTCCATACCGACAACGGAAACCCATCCATCATCGCAGAGAACATTGAACCTTCAACTGAAATCACCAAGACATTGGTTGAAACGCTATCAGATGGAGCTGTCCTATCGTTTGGTTTGGAATCTGCGGATCCGAATGTTCATGCAGAAAATTGGCTCAATTGTGATGCAAGTCAACTCAAATCTGCCCTTCGGCTCATCAATCAATACGGTCGAGTACGGGGAGAGCGAGGGCTTCCAAAACTCCTTCCCGGATTGAATTTTATTGCAGGCTTGAACGGTGAGCGAACGGAAACGTATTCGATGAATCTCAATCTTCTTCGTGAATTACGCAGCGAAGGCTTGCTGTTACGACGCATCAACATTCGTCAAGTCGAAGGCGAAGGTTTCCAAGACATTCCAGAAAAGGAATTCAAGAGTTTCAAATCAGCTGTTCGTGATACAATTGATTCGCCGCTCCTTCAGGAACTCTTCCCTCTTGGTCACGTTCTTAGCGACGTGTATTGGGAGACACATGATGGCCGGACTCGCTTACCAGTCCACCTCACGGAAGAGCACGTTGGTGAACATGTACATGGACGTGCGGGACTAACCTTTGGTCGTCAAATCGGGGCTTACCCAATCCTCATTGGCGTCCCATATCACATTCCGCTCGAAACCTCTTCCAACATCATGATCACTGGACATGGCGCTCGTTCAATCACGGGAGTTGAGATTGGTTTGAACATCAATACAGCAACTGAAAAACAGCTCGAGGCCATTCCAGGCATCGGCAAAAAAGCAGCATGGAACATCGTTTCTGCTCGTGCAAAATTGAAGCGGAAAGAGGAACGACCAGGCATTAAATCGATCTTTGCGTCGGCTAAAGTTCAACTCGATTCCACAATCTCGTCCGTCTTTACAGACGAGTAACCTCAATGAATCTCCTCGATAACCTTGGGTCATGGCGACATGGGTCATCACTGGCGCAAACCGAGGCTTGGGCCTTGAATTTGCCAAACAACTAATCGCTGAAGGACACACAATCATCGCTGGTGTGAGAAACCCTGAAACAATGGGTTTTCATCATGAACAGATGATTGTGTATCAACTCGATGTCGCTTCGACAACGTCGGTTGAAACCTTTGCAAAGAATGTCAAATCCTCTGTCTCATCCATTGATGTGCTCGTGAACAATGCAGGACGAATGGACGGAAGATGGCAGTCCTTGGAAGAGGTTGATCCAGACCTATCCCTCGAAGTTCTCAATGTCAACACCATTGGCCCTCTTCGCGTTTCACAAGCCCTCTGGCCGCTTCTCCAAGGTGAGAAACCAACGAAGGTAGCCAACATTTCCAGCCTCATGGGCTCGATTGATGATTGTATGAGCGGAAGGTCCTACGCGTACCGGACGAGCAAAACTGGACTGAATATGATTACCAAAATCCTCGCTGTCGAAGGGCAACCAGACAACATAACAGTGACATCGTATCACCCAGGTTGGGCAAAAACCGACATGGGCGGTGAACGTGCGCCAGTTCCTGCATCTGTTTCTGTCCAAGGTCTCATCGGATTGATTCAAGAGCAAACAGCTGATAGGTCCGGACGATTCTTTGAGTACACAGGGGAAGAGCTTCCATGGTAGAATCCATTTCAGCACAACTGAAGGATGCTGCATTGCGTCTTTCTGAGGCTTGCAATCGAGGAAAGAACCGGATTCTCAAACACAAGTCAGTAGCACACGTTACGAATCCACTGGATTATGCTTGGGAGTTTCACGAACAATTCATTGACAAATGGAGTGGATTTGGTGCAACGACGCTGTTGCTTGGGATGAATCCAGGTCCGTATGGGATGGCGCAAACGGGAGTCCCTTTCGGAGCGACTGCAATGGCACGCGACGTTCTACAAATCGAGGAGCGAGATGTGCACACGCCCCCAGGTGCCCACCCAAAACGCCCAATTGAGGGTTTGTCGATGGAGCGTCAAGAAGTCTCAGGAACACGATTCTGGTCGATGCTATCCGACCACTACGGTTCAACCGAGACCATTTTTTCAAACATTTTTGTTGTCAACCATTGCCCACTCCTCATCCTAGGTGAGACTGGACGAAACGTGACACCTGTTGATCTTCCAAAATCGACCATTGAACCGGTTTTGAAAGCGTGTGATCGACATCTAAAGTCCGTTGTTGATATCATGGGAATCGAGACTGTCGTAGGTGTTGGCAACTACGCCAAGAAGCGTGCTCAGTCCGTTCTCACGGACGTTCACATCGATGCCATGTGGCATCCAAGTCCAGCCTCGCCACTTGCAAATCGAAACGGTGGCGCAGACTGGAGAGCCAATGCCATTTCGAAAATCCCCTAAGCATGGAGAGTAGGGGATGAAATTAAGTGTGGCAATGCACACCGTTGACTATGCAACAACAACTTGCGTGGGAACGACAGCCAGACGACCGCCAATGGCAGAAGCCAGAGGGAGACGACCCTCGAACGCTTTACCAAATGCTCATGACGAGTGCAGAACGATTCAGCAGCCATCCTTGCTTTGGCTACATCCCAGGACCAGGTATGCCTCGTGTCCACCTAACCTACCAAGAGTTTGGAGACCTTGCAACTGCAGTTGGTAAGCAACTACGAGATGTGGGTGTTCAGGCCGGTGATCGAGTCGCAATGATTCTCAACAATTCCGTTGAATGGGCAGCGCTCTCTTACGGAGCAAACGCACTCGGTGCAGCCTACACTGCCATGTACACGCACCAGCACGGTGCTGAATGGGCCTACATCCTTGGAGATTCTGAACCTGCACTTCTCGCTGTTGCAGATACGGAAGTTCTCGACAAACTTGTTGCGAATCTACCAGATGATGCATCAAAGTGGCCACGCTGTGGAGTTCTCTTGCTCGGTGACGAGCCAGCAAACGAACTTCCACCTGAAGGCGTCACCGTCCATCAATGGGCAGAATTCGTTGCCGCTGGACGAGCAAGTGAAGATGCCATCGATGTTGCTGATGACCCGTTTGCACTCAACACGCTCATCTACACATCCGGAACCACTGGAAACCCCAAGGGTGTCATGCTCACAAATTGGAACACACTCTCAAACGTCCTTTGTGTTCAATCTGCGTTCAAGATTTACGTCGGTGACAAGAACGCTGCGTTCCTACCTTGGGCCCACTCCTTTGGTAGCACCTTCGACTTGCACTGGATGATTCGTTGTGGCGTTCACATCAACCTCATCTCGGACTTGACCAAGATTGCTGACGAATGCATCGAAATCAAGCCGGCAGTTCTTCTCGCTGTACCTCGTGTATGGAACAAGTTCTACGATCGTGTCAACTCACAGTTCGAAGCTGCAACAGGTTTGAAGAAGGTCCTCATTGGTAAGGCCAAGAAATCCGCTGCAAAGCGAATCGCTAAGGCTGGTGTCGAATGTGACGCAGTACCCGCGAGCGGTTTCTTCGACAAACTCTACGACAAGCTCGTTTGGAGCAAGGTCCGTGCCCGATTCGGTGGAAACATCCGTTTCTGTATGTCCGGTGCTGCTGCATTGTCTCCTGACGTTGCTGAATTCATCCAAATGGTCGGATTCAGTTGTTACGAAGGGTATGGATTGACGGAAACCTCACCACTGGTTGCTGCCAACGGATGGTCCGGTCCAGGCACCTCAAAACTTCGATGCGTTGGTCGAGTCGCCAACGGCGTCAAGGTCACCATCGACACCGATGCCTGGGACGACCCAGACCGACCTGATGAAGGCGAAATCATCGTTACTGGGCCGAACGTCATGCTCGGATACTGGAACAACGAAGAAGCAACCAAGGAAGTCATCATGGAACCAGGAACCTTCCGAACTGGTGACCTAGGAAAGCTCTCCGCTGATGGTTACCTCTCCATTACAGGCCGTGTCAAGAGCCAGTTCAAACTCGAGAATGGAAAGTACGTTTCACCTGCTCCACTCGAAGAGAACGTCAAACTTTCACCGTTGGTTGAGCAAGCCGCTCTCGATGGACGAAACATGCTCAAGACCTACCTGATCGTTCACCCGAATCTTGAGGCCATGAAGGCTGCATTGAGCTCTGCTGGCGTTGATGCATCAGGAAGCGATGAGGAGATTTGTGCTCGACAATCGACCCGTGACTGGATGCTCTCCGAGTTGAAGGCCAATGCAATGCAAGCTCCAACAT
>JAAZUV010000221.1 GCA_018623995.1 Methanobacteriota archaeon | reverse complement strand
ATCCAATGTATTGATGGCAGCTTCGCGCATTTCATCTGTCCACGAAGGTCGAGCCAGCGGAATACGTTCAGGCATGTTTCGGCGAACGAATCGACCTTCAAGAGCATGCGCTTTGACCCATCTGCGCGTCGCGTACTTCAAGACCTCAAGCGCCTCTGCCCGGTCATGGTGTCTGATGAAGAGCAACCCTCTGCATCAGAATTCGCCTCATTGGTCAACGATATTCTTGATCCGGATGTATCAGCTGGTCCAAAAAAGAAATTCAAACCGAAAGGACTCTTTCTCGGTGAACGAAGAGATTCAGGGGCACCCATCGATATTCCTTCCCAAGTATTGGCTCGTCACGCAGCCATGCTCGGTTCCACAGGTTCCGGTAAGACTGTTATGGCGAAGGCTCTCATCGAAGAGGCCGCCCTTGCTGGTATTCCAGCACTCATCATTGACCCACAAGGCGATCTTGCACGCCTTGCTCTCGGTATTGATGAATCTGAACTTCTGGAGCGAGATGGGGATGTTGATCGAAAGCGTAAGTTGCTCGAAAACAGTGAGGTGAGGATTTGGACACCACTGCGAAGCAAAGGGCTGCCTCTTTGCATCGACCCATTCCGAGCACCGCCTGCAGACCTTGATCCTGAAGAAGCCATCACAGCATGGGACATGGTCGCAGCTGGATTCACGAGCCTTGCAGGATACGATGTTGAGAAGGCTCAAGGTAAAGTTGTCAAACCATTCCTGTACGAGATACTCGTTGAAGGAACACGCTGCGGTTTGGATGTTGGTGACTTTCAATCCTTGGCTCGCGTGGTTCGAGAACCGCATCATGAATTCACGCGATTCCTCTATCCTCACTGTTTCATTGAGGACGACGAGGGAGAGAAACCTGATGTTCCAAGCTGGGACGAGGTCATGTTCGAACATCGTCTAACGGATTTCGAAGAACGGTTGCCAAAAACTACGCGCAACGATTTAGCGCGACGACTCGCGGCTTTTTCCAGCGGTGTCAATCAACTCCTTTTCTCCAATGGTGTTCCAATTGACATTGATTCCTTTGTCGAACCAGCCATTCCAGGAAAGATTCCACTCAACATCGTTTACTTGAACACCATTCAAGATGAGGCTCAAAAGCAGTATTTCGTCCAAGAATTGTCTCGTGAATTGTACGATTGGATGTTAACTCAGCAACCGGCTGATGGTGAATTGAAACTGCTTTTCTTCATGGATGAGGTTGCACCATATCTCCCCCCACATCCTCGTAATCCTCCAGCAAAAGATCTCATCAAACTCATTTTCAAACAGGCTCGAAAATACGGTGTTGCATGCGTTTTAGCGACACAGAACGTTTCCGATGTAGATTACAAGATTCTCGCTCAAGCCAATACAACGTTTATCGGACGATTCACTCAACCACAAGATGTTGAGAAGGTTCGCCACCTTCTCAAAGAGAGTGGAGGCGACCAAGACTTGGTTGCACAATTGCCGACACTCGGCCCTGGGCAATTCCAAATGGTTGCTCCCGACGTTGACCCAGCACCTGTTCCAATCCAATGCCGTTGGTTGTATACCGATCACGGGGCTCCGCTCAATGAAGATCAAGTTGAGGACATCATTTCTGCTGAGATACGGGCTTGGGCAAAGTCGCGTTCAGCTGGACGAAAAGGCCGAGGAACGGGAGCAGCCCATGCAGCCAGTCGAGGGTCAAACTGGTCGAATGGAAACAACGAAGATGACTCTGAATCAATTGTCGAAACTGCTCGGATTCAGGCCATTGGTGGGATGACTGCAGCCAGTCGCGGCATCGTGGACGAGTCTGGATTTGAAGTACGACTTATGGGTGGACTATCCGTTCTCAAAGATGGACGAGATCCACTCTACACGATGCAAGCAGCGGTCAACGGGGCTTCTGTCATCGCCCTTGCTTGGGCGTTTGTGGCCTTACTCGAAGCATGGCGTATTGGCGATATTGGATGGTTTGGACTCGCCTCAAGCGGCATCATTACGCTTACAGTGGGCCTGTTTATCTCACTCGAATTGATACTTTCACACGATCTAATTCTCCTCCGAAAATTGGCAAAGTTTGCACGTTTGTTCCAATTGTTCTTGGTTGCATGGATCTGGACCATTTTCTCTTGGTCTACATGGGGTTCGCTCGATCTCATGGGATTGGACCCTCTTCTCGAAGTGGTTGTTGTTTGGGTGACCATCTTCACAGGTATCGATTTCATCAATCGGTTCCGTCTTGGAAAGATTCGTTGGAACGGAGGAAGCGCACTTGACAAAGTCGTGGGATTAACAGCGATACTAACCGACTCTCAGATGTCAGAAATGCGTGCAAATTCAACACAAATTCTCGGAGTGTTTCGGTGGATTCTCCATGGTTTAACCGTGGTTTGGTTGTCGATTCTTATCACGTTTGCAACTCCATTTGAAAGCGCACCAAACTGGCTTGATGAGATGTCAAATATTCATTTGTGGCTCGCATCGTTGTATGCATTGATCTTCTTCAGTGAGGGTTGGTTGCGAATGCGCAAGCGATACGTTGAGCAATGAACCCTCATAACCACTCACACCATCGCCTTTGCATGGAAGACCAGTCGTTTGTCCCTCT
>JAAZUV010000220.1 GCA_018623995.1 Methanobacteriota archaeon | reverse complement strand
GGCAAGGACTTGATGGTTCGCCGGGTACGAGCAACGATGGATTCTTCCTCTGGCTCCATCTGACTCAGTCCTCTGTACGAACAGCCCACATATGTCTTCTTCGCTGCATCCTCAGTGAATCAATCCGATTTGGCGGGCGTGGCA
Source organism: Methanobacteriota archaeon (assembly GCA_018623995.1). Taxonomy (GTDB): domain Archaea; phylum Thermoplasmatota; class Poseidoniia; order Poseidoniales; family Poseidoniaceae; genus MGIIa-L2. The sequence continues at coordinate 2,462 of JAAZUV010000220.1, read as the reverse complement.
GGATTCGAACCCGCGATCTTCGGCTTAGGAGGCCGACGCATTATCCAGCTGTGCTACACGCCCAGCGTTGCCAAAACGCCCCCTATGATGGAGGTTACTGTTGCTGAATTGCAGCAAAATCATGCAACATCTGCTCAATCTGAATGCGCCCTTGCGACGAGCGCCGAAGTCGTACATCGCAGTCCGATAATGCAGTAAGAGCGAGCGTCAACTGATCCTCTGGAAGATTGAGGCGCCCTCCAGTGAGAACTTGATGTGCTTGTTCAACAACATCCTCGGCTTCCAAACTCTGCTGTGTAATGATCTCATCATAAATTCCCAAGGCGCCCTTGAGTTTTCTCGTGTTCTTGTAACCGTCTTTCTCCCAACGCCATTCGACAACTTGGCCCCGCAATGCGGCTTCAATCATCCGTTGGACCTCATTGGTAGATATCATGGTGAGAAGACGATGGAGATTGCCTCGCTCTCCTAAGAGATCTCGAAGTGCGAGAACTTCAGTTGTGAAGATGGCTTTTCGAAGATTTCCGTTTGAAATGTGGGCAATATCGCCAAGTATGCCACGAATCGGTTCAACGCCTGCAGTGGCACACAATTCGGCGAGTTTTGACTCAATTTGCTTGCGTGGGACGCCCGTAAGCCGGATGTGTTGTGTCCGACTACGAAGCGCATCGATTAATCGAGAAGGTGTTTGAGCTGTGAAAATAAATCGCGATGTTTGGCTTGTTGCCTCCATCATACGGCGTAAGAGTGGTTGACGTTTGTGTCCGAGATAGTCAGCATCTTCAATGACGATGATGCGAGAAATATGGACGTCGGTTTGACTCCCACGTTGAGATTCATGGCCTGCTGGAGCAACGTCGTCCGCAGAAACCTGCGAAAATGTTGAGTCGAACGCATCGAGAGATGTTCTACTTGCGAGTGTATCGCTTGAATCCTTCCCGCCGGGTCGCAAGAACGACTCAAAGGCAGCCATCGCACCAGCAGACTTCGCAAGATCCTTGGCTTGCAAAACGTGGGTCGTTGAACGCCACGAAGGGCCGAGAACCTGTCGAACGATGAGGCGCCATGCAGCGGTCTTTCCGGATCCTGGAGGGCCAGAAAGAAGAAGATGAGGTGGGTTGGCTTGGAGTGCTACACGTTCGATGGTCTCGATGGTTGATTCCTCGAGTGCAAGGTCTGAAAAGCGACGAGGGGGGTGGGTCTCAAGCCAACTCGCCATGCGTATCATTCAACGACAAAGGTCTTTGACCATTTGTGTGAATTCACTCTGCCTTGAGTGTCTTCTTCTTCCGATCTCCGCTGCTTCTGCGGAGTTTCATGAAGATCTTGCAACCACAGTGGCTACAGTGAATTCCGTTTCGCTCTCGGTCAAAGCTTTCGATGGTGCCGCAAAGCGCACACTTGTAGTCTACAAGTTCCGACATAGCCAAACCGACCTACCCATTGGTTTTGAACCTGTCCGTCGAGAAATCAATCTCAAAGACCGCCGACAAGTGGTCGCGTCATGCGAATCTCAGTTGCCTGAGATAGGTCTGTCTCTGCAATAGCGCTTGCAGCAACCATCTGACCGTCGACAAACACCCAGTTGTTGGCTTCCTTTGCACTTGTAGCGATTTCTTCCTTGGTCATTTCACAGACCGAATGGCCTGTTGCGTCTGTAATCTGAACCGTGAACGTTTCAGATCCGCCAACGATGGACGGAACCAATCGCAAGACGTTGTCTTGGTTGAGTTCGGTGTTTGCAATAGTGGCTGCATCAACCATTTGGCCGTCAACGAAGAGCCAGTTGCCTTGGTTGGTTGTCAACTCATTCGTAAGTTCCTGCTTCGTCATAGTCATGGCTTGGTCGCCTGCTTCGCTTGCGACAAGAACGGTGAAGGTCTCTGCTCCACCGACCATACCAGGGTTGATTCGAATCTCGGTAGAATCGTTCAACTCGATGTTTTCGAGTTCTTCGACACTGACCATTTGTGAATCGACAAAGACCCATGTGTTTTCGTTTGCGGAAACCATCTCAACGATGTCCTCTCGGGTCATGAGTTCTTGCTCGTGACCACTCTCTCGTGCTACGTGAACTGTGAATTTCTTATCCAACATTTTTGTTCCTCGCAAACTGTGAATCTCTAGAGTATATGAACGCGCGGAATTCGGCATGTTCAAGGATGTTCTCGGAACAAGGAACATCATGGGCGAAGATACACCTCTTGTCATCGATGTTGTAGACAACGGTGGTCAATGGACACATCGTGAATGGAGGATGTTGAAGTATCTTAAAGTCGACACTCAAATTATTCCAAACGATACACCTGTTGATCAACTCCGAGAATTGGATGGACTCATCCTCTCTGGAGGTGCTGCGCGAATAGGGCTCTCTGGTGAGTTGGGGAACTGTGCTGAATTCTTGAAACTCGAAATTCCAATCCTTAGCATTTGTGCAGGCCACCAATTCATGGCTCGGTTCT
>JAAZUV010000219.1 GCA_018623995.1 Methanobacteriota archaeon | reverse complement strand
CGTTACTCCAGTACGTCGATGTACACAGCGCCAAGCATCCAACGAATCAATGCTACCACCGGCGCACTGCTCGGCTCTGCGAGCATCAGTACTTCCGGTTGTACTTCTTCAGTATCGAGTTATTGGTACGATGCAGCCGTTGACCCAAACGGAAACATTTGGACTGTCTCTTACTCGTACTACTACCTGACCAAGTGGACACTCAATGCAGCAAAGACACAATGGCAGTGTTCCTCATACACCAGTTACGGCTACCCATACTACCTCACTGGTGTTGATTTCGACGATGACACTGGCAAGATGTTTGTCAGTTACTATGACTCTTCAACCTACCCAACGTACAACCGATATCTGATGGAAGTCAACCCGAGCAACCCGAGCTCCATCAACTCAACATGGTCCATCGGTTCAGCTGCAGATTACAACTACAAGACAACCTCGACCTCTGGAAATCCAAACTCTGGCCTTGTCGTCGACCTTCCTCGAATTATTGTCAATGAATACAACGTGCAAGGTTCACGTCATCACCACTTCAGTATGAATGGATTCAGTCTCACCAAGATGGGTATGCAAGAGATGCCAAACGGTGGCCACTATGGAATCACCCAGATTGATGATGAGGGCAAGATCTACTACTCCTGCTACCACACATCCTACTGCAACACCGTGGCTCGAAAGATCCACATGTGGGGCGACGGTGGTGTCACCGACAGTCGAACGCCGACGGCGACCTCAACCACAGTCTATGGCCAAACCACGACCGCAACACGAGCTGTTGACCAAATCAAGCTCGAAAGTGCGATTGGATACATGCCGACTGGAACGTCGATTGACATCGATGTCTCAAACGATGATGGCGTAACGTGGCAGTCGATTCGAGTTGGTTCAACCAAGACGTTCGCAAACAGTGGCAACAAAATCACCTGGCGAGCAACGCTCAATGGAACTTCTACCGCAACCCCAATTCTCGATCAAGTCACCATCCAATACACAACAAACTACTACAGCAGCGGAAATTTCTACGTGCGTTCAAATTACAACAATCCATTCCCATCGTACGTTGCTGCGACCGTTCATTACAACGCAACCATTCCTGCAAGCACCTCCATCAACGTACAACTGGGAGGAAGTACCTCGAGCCTCTGCAGCAGCGGTTTGACCTCCTTTGGACAATCAGGATTGACCAAGGCGTTCACAACGCCGAGTTACGGATATTTGTGCCTACGTGTTTCCTTCTCAACGAGCAACTCTGCCTTCACGCCCGTGTTGGAGGACATCCAAGTCGCATTGCACAGCAACGCTCCAGAAAACCCAGGATTTGAGATTCACGCACCATCACCCATTCCTGCCAACTTCAATCCGCCATTGTCACCAACTGTCGGCTGGAAGGAAAACGGTCCACTCGTCGGATCGAAGACCATCAATGCCAATGGGCCAACAAACGCCATCGTCAAAGGATTCAACGATCGTATTCCTGACACTGGCGCAGGATTCGTCGATATTCCAATCGATTTGGTTTCCGATAGCAGTGGAATTCTCACGCTCACTTCGTTCAGCGTCACCTACACCATTCAGACCGTCAACCTCGAAATCAACATTCCAGAGGGCGAGATTCTGCATGAGCGAACAGAGCCCTACGAAGTCATCACCCGCCATATTGTTGGTGAAAGTGCGACGAAGATTCGTGAAGCGACCTTGACGCTCATGACCACATCCTCTGCATCGAATCCGACCATGTTCTGGCAAGATGGTGACATCTTCCCATCACCCAACGATCCTGATGGATACGTTGTCATGGACGGAAATTCCTATTCAATCCTGAACAACAGCATCCTCGAAATCCACTGGTTGTTCCGAATTACAAGCGAGTTCCCAGACCAAAGCAACGTTCGATTCAAGACTGGATGCTTGGATGACAGTGGTTCGGCTGGCTTTGCACCGCTCGATCTCATCAGTGAGGAAGGTCTTCGTGTCAATCGAACCTTTGGCCTTGGATGGATGAAGGTACGTGACAACGAGGGTGATCTCGTTCGAGACGATGTGCCCAACAATGCTTGGGTTGCGGCTGGTGAAACACTCCACTTCCAGGGAGCTATGTGGTTCATGGATTCCGATGATGCTCCGCTTGACAGTGCCTTTGACGTCCGTGTTTCACGCAACGGATGGGTCGAATCAACGGCAAGAGATACCACCAACATCAACGGTTCATTCTTCATCAGTGTCGTCACACCAAACATCGACGTTCCTGATGGCTTGAACTACGAAGTTCAGACGTACAACGAACGCAATCCAACACACGTTATGGCACCAAACTCCGATTGGAGTCGAACCTTCCGTGTCGATGCAACGCCACCTGAACGTCGTGCCGTCTTCCCTGCCGATGGTTCATACGAAGCCGGCGTCAACCAGCAAGACGTTCGGATTCTTGTTCACGATGAAATTGGTGTCCCAATGGAATTGACACTCATGTACTGGGTTGAAGCCGATCACGACCTCAACCGCAACGGTATCGCCGATGACCATGAATACGCAAGCAAGCGCGTCACCAACATGAGTGAGAGTAAGAGCAAGTGGTTCATGACGACCATCGATCACTCACGGAATCCAAACATGGGACGTGTGT
>JAAZUV010000059.1 GCA_018623995.1 Methanobacteriota archaeon | reverse complement strand
TGTTCAATCGTGCTCGAGTCGGACCGGGGGAGATGGTCCATGCATCCTCTTCACTCAACTCTCCTTGTTCGGGGAGTGGCACTTGTTCAATGGCCACATTGGCCATGATTTTCAAGCGCTCTTCTGCAAGTTCAGCGTCTGCGTCCCGGTCGTTCCCTGCACTGCCAAATGGCCATGCCATGGAATAACCTCCTGTGCTTGACCTGCTGGAAGCAAGTCATTGCACAGGCAGACTCAGACCACCACTGCTCCAGCAGAATCGTCGTTGACCTTGAGAACGTCGTAGGTTGTTCCACCGCCAACGACGTGGAGGTAGAGCGTTGCCTTGACGTTGTTTGTGAACAATGCGTTCGGACCACAGTCACCAGTTCCGTCATCAGCCAGAACGGTTGTGCGGTATCCAGTACCCGAGGCAGCAGTTGTTACGGCTGCAGCCCCTGAAAGTGGGTCAAGTTGCGAGTCGCCGAAATCACCGGAGATTCGGTCCATTCCGCCAGCACCATCGTCACAGAAGATCTGGAAGAGGATGTCCGTGTCTGCTGTGTCATCGGAACCAGCAGCCAAGCGGAAGTAGACCTCGAAACTGGAATCATCCGCAACGAAGACGTTGAGGACTTGGACCTTACCTGACATTTCGTCAGTGGTGTCGTCACCAGTGGATTGTGCGTTCTGTTGGAGCTTCTCTGCTGTCTGAATGATGACAGCAGCAGCTACCGCAGCAACAAGAATCAATGCGATGAAGACAATCATAGCACCGATACCAATTGCAGCCAAGTTATCGTTTTTCATGTTCTTTTCTTGTGTGTTCTTCATTTTAATCACCTCAGACTACAACGTCTCCTACTGCAGGAGCGCTACCGTATTGGAGTTCTTCGTATGTGGAACCGCCACCAACGACAGAGATCACAAGGATGTGGTTTGTGTTTGCAGCTGGTCCGCATGTTGGAATGTCAAGGACAACAACGTAGGTTGTTCCTGGATTCAATGTGATGACTGGAGCAGCGACTGTTTCGCCGTTTCCATCGTGAGCAGTTGCTCCGCTGAAGTCACCATCATCGAATGCAGCATTACCTGCACCATCGTCACAGATGACAGTATAGGCCAGGTCATCACCTTGAATCGGTTCTGAACCAGGCGCCAACTCGAAGGTTGAGAAGAGTTCTTCTGCACCTCCGGTCATGTCATCGATAACGGTTGAGAGCAGAATGACCTTTGTGGACATTTGCTCTTGGGTGTCGTCACCGCTGGCTTGTGCGTTCTGTTGCAGCTTTTCTGCGGTCTGAATGATGACCGCTGCCGCTACTGCCGCAACCAAAATCAATGCAATGAATACAATCATTGCACCAATACCGATTGCAGCAAGTTCGTCTTGCTTCGTTTCTTTTTCGGTTTTCATTTTTTTCACCTTTTTTTACTCGTCCTCCCTCAAGCGAGGGTGGAATGGGATGTGGGTCACGGAGCACCTCCATGACCCAAGTCAATTCGAAGTGGAATGCGAATCACGGCCACTTCGTCAGGCGTGAGCCTGCTAATGAATGGCACCTTGTCGGCAGTAAAGCCTGGTGGCATCCATGGTTGAATCAGAACATCGACGAGTGGTTCCATCGATCTGTTTTGTGCACGAACGGTTACAATCACGTTACCATTTCTCATTTCGTACCCGGTCGCAATTGAAAGTTTTCGTGAGAGTGGTACTTCGTCCGCTCCATGTCGACGGTCTGCTTGAATCTCAAATCGCACAGGAAGATTGCCTCCAGGACCGATAACGGGTACATCGATGAAGGATGGTTTTGCAACCCACCCCTCAGGTACTGGAGGGGCCAGACGCATCATCGGCAACGGAATATCACCGTCATTGATGATTCGAACAAGAAGGATACCTGTCTCCCCACCAGCAGGCCATCGCGTGTCGACAGAGAGCCAAAAGTGGCGGAACAGGAATGGATTGAGTGTTGAAGAATTACCGCCGATGAGATCGTCGACGAGATACTCGACTTCTGTGGCTGCGTATCCCACGTCACCGATTTCTGCAGCGCCTGTAGCATTGCGGAGACGACGAAGAACGTTCTCGACCTCTTCTTCAGCAAGTGCCTTTTCTCGCAACAACCGATGCAACATAGCGATACTGCGTCGCAGGTACAGGACATCTTCCTCGAGGACATTAAGGGCCTTTTCAGCACGACGCACGCTCTTGCGAGCACGACGCAATCGGTGTGTTTCGAGGAAGGTCTTGGCCTGGAGCAGGTCAAGTTCCGTGGTTGCAAGCGAATTGACCTCATCGCTAACGACGTTCTGTACGAGAGACTCGAGCTCGCGGCTGGCCTGCATCAATCGCTGAGCGGATTCGTTGGAAGCTGCGATTGCGGCTTGCGCATCCGAGAGATCACCATCCCCCAATTCTGAGTCCATGATGAAATCATCCTGCTCAGCCTTGCTCTTCGCCATTTGATGTCACCTCCTCTGAAGATTCTGTGTTTGCTTGACCGTCTGAGATGACTGTCGATTGAGGTTGTTCAAGGATTGCAGAAAGGTCGAGTCCATCCATGGCAAGGTCGTTGAGAAGCCGTGCCGGATCGCCAAGGTCACGTTCGATTCGTGTTGCCTTGACCTCAATGTCCGTGAGTTTACCGTAGAGGGAACCATACAACTTGTTGGCACGTCGGAGGATGAACCAAACAACGATGGTCGAGAGCAGAATGTAGCCGACCAGCGAGATCAGATTGGCCTCGTCTGGCGTCATTTGTGGAGGTAAGCCCAAGACGACCCCAACAAACCCAAGCAATGGTAGGCTGAGAATTATGGTGAGTTGCCGACGCGAGTCGGTAAGCGCTTGGAAGTGATCAGCATAAATGGTGGAGATACCTTTCCGAGCACGTTGATAATCTTCGTGAATGTAACGGAATTCTTCGCTGCTTCGCCATGCCATTCTCCAAACCCAAAGCGAGGCAAACACGATCGAGACAGGACCCCACCATGCAGCGTCATAGAGATGGAAGAGGAATCCAAGCATGATGACACCTGAGTAGACTGCACCAAGGCGGTACTTCTCGTTCTGATTGGTCAGACCGAGCAAACCGATGGTAACAATCAACGCAATACCGAATCCTGCAAACGAAGTGAGTGTAGATGGAGCATTTGAGTCGACTTCTTGGGTGAAGACCACAACGTCGTTTTCGACGACGTTGTTGAGTGCATAGTCGGATTGGATGCTCACTGTACAGTCAGCACCCTTGCTTTGCTCCCACCAATCCAACGTTTCACCGGTGATCTTCCATCGCAACGTTTCAACCTCACCTTCTGCAAGGAATGGAATAAAGGCAGGAGCATCTTCGATAACCAATCCATCACAGACGAGTTGGGCTCCGATACCGACTGCGAGTGCTGTTCCTTCGTTCTTCAAATCAAACTCAATGTAGGTTGTTTGGCCTTCCATGATGAAGTCAAGTTCATTCCCTTCTGAATCGACGAGGCGTTGAGAATCGGGGTCGATCATCGGGTCGGCATAGACGTTCAATGCGAATCGGAATGTCTCCTCAGTAATTGGTTCGTTGGGATCAGGATGGTGCAATCGCATTGTGATGTCGTATCCATCACCTGGCAGAATGTTTGGCCGGTCAGGTACCTTGACGTTGAAGATGAGTTTCGGGGAGAGGACGTAAGCAGGTCGCTCGGGGAGTTCTATCAATTCACTTCCTGGAACACATGGGGCGGAGAGATTGATGTAGTGCACACTCTCTTCTCCTTCGAGATTAGTGAGTGAAATGTTCCATACGTAATCCTCCTCATCAAGGCCGAGGTCTGCGATGTCGAGGATGCGTTCGATTCCACAAAACTCGATGGAGTAAGCTGCAGGAGCGGTATTGAGGTACGGAATGTGCGAATATTCGATTGGAACGGTTACAGGATCGTCGTTTGCTGGTGCTTGGAGTTTGTCTGCATATCCAATATCGAACAGTCGCTTCATCTTGAGTGATGTCATCAATTCGCCGCTTCCATCGACATCGACATCGGTTGGTACGATTGTGACACGGAGGTCTGCAGCAGTCGAGAGTGTTGTACTGCTGCTGCCTGCAGCGTTCTTGTCGACACTCACAGTCAGTTGAACAGGTACGTTCCTTCGGAGCAACAACTGCGTCGATGAATCTCCTGTGTTGACAATCCAATCATCGCTTGCGGTTGTTAAGCCAGGTGCACGAACTTCGTAGCCAATGTCGACGTAGACATCCTTGTTCCCTTTGTTGGTGATGATGGCATTCCACTGGCGATTATCTCCTTCGTGGAAGAAATATTCGTTCTCCCATCCTTCGATGGTGTATGTGAACACCGGAGCAACGAGAAGTTGCACTTTCTTGAGTACATAGACATCGTCAGTCTCAGGGTCATAGACCGTCAAATTCGCGTCATGAACTGCCCCATTAAGGAGATTATCGGTTCCATCGAGTGCAGGGATGTCGATGTCGAAGGAACCATTCGAGATTCCATTGATCGGGACGGTAAACGATTGAACGGTTGGCGTTGTCTCCCAACCACCATCAACGGTGATGTTGATGTTCACGGTTTCGACCAGATTCCCTGTGTTCGCCAGACTAAACGGTAACGTCAGCACGGTTCCTGGAACAGCGGCGAGGGAATCTGGCGAGGTGAGTTGGACATCGTGGACCTCAGAAATATTGGCGACAATGTTGGCATTGAGCTCAACAAGATCACCGTTTTCATCAAGCATGGATACGGTCAAGATTGACATGTAAAATTCATCTGCACTTGCGTCGGGTGAAGGAATGATGTTGACTCGAACCGATGAAGCATATCCTGCGGCGATAACAACCGATGAGGAAGAGTCAAGTTCGAAGAGGACATCCTCGTATCCGCCATTGTCCAACGACACTGAGAACGTTGTCGGCGCATTACCAGTATTCTCGATGTTGACGAACGCAGACAACTGCTCGTAAGGCGTGATGTCAATCGATTGATTGGTTGGCGTCAACGATGCATTGATGGTTTCACCGACGCGAATGTCCATTGTTTGTTGACCGATGTAGACGCCAGAGTCGAGGTCATAGTAACGCACGGTGAGAGGTTGTAGGAGTTGCGAAGGAGCGAGAGGGTCCGTCTTAACGGTGAGCGTTACTAGAGAGAGGTGTCCGCCACTCGTGGCTGGATAGTCCTCGAAATCACTTGCAAGATCAAGAATAGTGTTGTTCGGACCGGTTGTAGTTAGATTTGCATACCAGCCGCTTGGCAAATTCTCGACGATTTCGAGACGATAAGAGGAACGATCATTGCCCGTGTTTCCAAATGTGAACATGAAATCTGTATCAACGCCGACATCGGCATCGAGTGGTCCTGTCTCGGTAATCTCACCATCGACGACCTTCGGTACGACAATCGAAAGATTCTGCTCGATGACAGGTGCATACACTGCAGAAGCAGTGTGCGTGCTGCCAAGTGTTGGTGTTGTCGTCACTGGAATCTTGACAGTCCCTGCAAGCGGAAGTTGGCCAGTTCGGCTCTGAATCCCAAGAGATGCAGGGAAGGACTCCCCAAGGGTCAGACCATTGGTTTGGCCCGGTGTTACTGAGGCATTCCAGCGGTCAGCTTCGTTGAATCCACCCGACGTCAGCGCTTCGAATGTGATATCGCCAACAGTGATGTTTGCATCGATTGTTTCAGATAAATCGGAGACAAGGTTGTGACGAACTTGAACCTCAAGAGCAAGAATTTCATTCACGCCAATGGTTGAACCGGCATTCATGACGTCGCTCTCAGAAAGAACGATTGTATCAACGGGAAGGCCGGGATCAACGACAATCGCAGGGCGCACCTCAATTTGACCGGAATCGGTTGTTGGGATACTGCCGACATCTGCTTGAGCGATGATGAAAGCACTCAGGCTGTCACCTGCACGATTGTGCTCGGCAGGAACCAAGGGAAGCTTGATTGTAGGGACTTCAACATGAATGAATCCAGATACAGTTTGGCCGACTTGCAGTTCACCGGTGTTTTCAATCGAAATGTTGTGATTCCAATTGAGCGCATTCATTGAGAGGCCTGATATCAAATTGAACGATGCCGGTGCGTTGCCTGTGTTGGTTACATTGAAGCCGATGGTATCGGTTTTACCCGGTAGTACGTATGTGGTGTCGTTGGAGACATCGACGGTGGCTTGAAGGAATTCACCAGCCATCACGCGTGTTGTGTCAGAAAGACTGTACCCGCTACCGGCTGAGGTGAGGGAGAGTGAAACAATGTCAACATCGGACAACGCAGCATTTTGCGGAACGTTGACCGTGATTGGAAGCGTGGTTGTTTGCCCTGCAGTGAGCGGACTTGTGGACGTACCATCCAATGCCGTATCTGCCCAACCAAGCGTGCTGCTAACGCTGATGTCGAAAATATCGGTGGTAGAACCGATGTTTTTGAGGATGTAATACAGTGTGGTGGAATCCCCTGGCGCTGTGGTTCGGTCTGAAGGACCGACCATCTCAGCGATGTAATTGCTAAAAATGACATCAAATTCGGAATGTGTAATTGTATCAGGGCCGGCTGAGCCGTTCATGACCACTCTGACAGACATGTTCCAGAGACCTGTGAGGGAAGCAGCAGAGAACTGCCCAGTCAGGACCTCCCCTTGTGATGGGGAGAAAATCGAACCCGGTTCCATCGTAACAGTGTTCGACCAATGCTCGATGGTCGAAGGTGTGTTTGACGCGTTAGTCAAAACAATCTGCATAACGGCTGAAAATGGCATAACTCCGTCGTTGCGAATGGTTGTGTTGAACATGTGTGATTGGCGGTCGAGGAAGACGTAGGTGTTCCCAGGTGCGGGCACAGGAAGATCGTCAGCGATAACATTCCCCTCACGGAACTGGTCGACATCGAAATCACGTCGGTATTCGTTGTTGGCGGTGTTGCCATCGTTCGCGCCCGAAACTCGAGCAAAGAGCGTTTGCGACGGACCTGTTGTCGCAGTCCAACTCAAGAGATACGTCGAGGTTCCCGAATTCGCCGTCATGACACCAAGGTCTACTGTGTCCACAATCTGTTCAGCGGCATTCGGCGAGCCTTTGTGGACGAGCGAGAGGAAAGCGTTACCAGAAGATGTGCCTGCATTGGCGACATCGACGCGCACAGTGTGCGTGTCAGGTTCAAGGACAAGCCCGTTGCTTGTGAAGACCGATCCTGCTCCATCGAATTGCATGCTCGTTACTTGGAAATCTGGACCTGCCCGTCCACTCGTCGAGGTTGCGTCAGCAAAAGGCAGTGCTAAATGCCCGACGAGCAAAACAACGAGGAGGACAGGAAGCAGATTGTGCCTAAACATCAGCGTTCCCTCCTGCCTTTTCGAACCGTTGTATGGTCACGGTCTTTCCTTGCGATTTCCAAATCTCAAGAAGTTGATTGAGAAGACGATCGTGCTCTTCGTCCGAAATTCCAAGTCGCCTGCGCTCTTCCCACAGCAACAACTGCTCCGTTCGAGTCAACAACGCGTCGCGGAGGTACAACTCAAGCGTACGGCGATATGCGTCACGGTCGGATACGGCATATACGATGGACGTACCCGGCAGTTGGTCTGCACGATTTTGAATGAAGTTACCGAGGTTCAGTGCCTCGTCGTAAGAAAGATTGCGACGGTCAAGATCGCTTTGTATGGTCGAAGCGATGCTTTGTAGTTCGTACCTGGTTTTAGCACGTTGAATTTTCTTGAAGTACTTGCGGCTTCGTCGCGTCATGCTTGGAGCCGCCATGGTGGTGCTTCTTCACTGGCAGTTTATCAAACAATTGCCTCTAAATCATTAAATTATTTGTTGTGCATCAAATTTTATGCATTTAGCATCATAGTGTTTGAACGACTTCTTGCGGTAAAAACCAAGCATTCATGACGTGCATCTACATCCTAGAAGCATGAGCAACCCTGTTACCCTTGAGATCGGAAACCACGCCCCCTCTTTCACATGCAAAGATTCAGCGGGAAACGAGCATAATTTAGCAACATACGGCGCAGAAGGAAAAACCGTGATTCTCTATTTCTACCCCCGTGACTCAACACCAGGGTGCACGAACCAAGCTTGTGACTTTCGAGACAACATG
>JAAZUV010000058.1 GCA_018623995.1 Methanobacteriota archaeon | reverse complement strand
CAAATCTATTCATCAACGCTGTTGCCAAACATTCGGTATCGTATCACTCTACGATGGAAGTGGATCGATTGGTAAGCGCTACGCACGTGCTGATGAGGTAGGTGTTCCTGTCTGTGTAACGATTGACCATCAATCCGTTGAAGACGGTACTGTTACAATCCGTCAACGAGACGACGGTTCACAATCACGAGTTTCCATTGATGAACTTCCATTCTTCTGAACGAAGAAACATCTTCAAGAACCGTCGCTATGTTGTAAAACTATGAGCGGTGCTTCTGATTGGACTGAGCGGCATCGCCCTACTTCCGAACATCAATTGGAAGGAAACGAAAGCCAACGGCGCAAGATTCGTGAGTGGCTTGATGGGTGGGTCAAAGGACAGCCGAAGAAGAAGGGAATTCTCTTGGTCGGCCCGCCTGGTGTTGGTAAGACGACGGTTGCCCGAGCCATTGCTCAGGACATGGGTTGGACGGTCATTGAATTGAATGCCAGTGACACGAGAAATGCCGTTGCGATTCGTAAAGCTGCAACACAATCCTCGACACATCGTTCACTGTTTCACGATCCATCCAAACCTCAACAGCGTACACTGATTCTCTTGGATGAAGTTGACCACATTGGAGGCGGACTTCGAGCTGTGAGTGAAGACCGAATACGCAAGGGTATCGAAGACGATGAATCGGTTGCTCTTTCTGGGGATTCAGGAGGAAAGGCCGAATTGCTCCGTCTTCTGGAAGCGACGAAACAGCCCGTCATCCTTGCTTGCAACGATATCATGGGACTCTGGGGGCGTTCTTCATCAACGTGGCGCAATACGAAAGATCGTTTTACCCGCCATCTGATGACCATCACGTTTGATCGAGTCTCAGATGAAGCATTGCGAAGGATTGCCCGGCGTGTTCTTCGTGAAGAAGACATCGACTACACGAACGATGCCATCGATGTGCTTGTCAATGGTAATCATGGTGATTTACGGGCACTTGTACGAGACCTACAGGTGCTTTCATCAGGAGGTCTAAAGAAACTCAATCCTGAATTGGTTCGCGAACACCTTGCAGCAGGGGTGCGTGATATGACGACAGAAGTCTTCCCTGGAATGGAGTCCTTGTATCGATCTGAGGAAGCCAATGATGCTGTAACGATTGGTCGAAGTATTGACAAGCAACCTTCTGATTTGATGAATTGGGTGCACTGGAATAACGCCTCTCTGTTCGATGAAGTTGCTATGAGGCGAGGTTCGAAGGCATTGATTCTCGCCGACCGTTCTGTTGAGAGCCGTTATCGTGACCTTGCACACCACTCCTCCTATTGGACCTTGCACTTGTCTTCCTTGTCTGCAAGTGTTGCGAACAACACGCCATTGCCGACCAGAATTTATCCAAGTTATCCAAATTATTTGAGGCGGTCTGGGTCTTGGGTCCGTCCAGCCATCATCAATCATCTCGCAGACTTATCAAAAACAAGCAAATCTACAGTGAGAAGGGAATTCATGCCGCTCTTGAGTGCCTTGCATCAAGAAAACCCTGTATTTGGTGATCCGAACCGGTTTGAGGTTTCTCTTGCATTGGGTTTGAGTGCCGATGAGCATGTTGCATTGTGCAATTTACCCGTCTCTCGTAAATCCACAAAGGCATTGATTCAGGCATACGAACAGGCAGAGGAGCAGTGGAAAGACCCGGTGATTGATTCTGTTCTCGAAGAACTGCAAGAGGAAGAATTGAGTCCAGAGCCTGAGGTCGAACCGGAACCAGAAGTAAAGAGAGACTCAGCCCAACGGACCTTGTTCTGATTCATCATGGGGCTCCCTTGAAATCATCCGCTTGAGTCGAGCTAGTGCGCCTCGTGGTGCCTGGTCTTTGGATTCAGATCGCCATGTGTGTGGGTGCAAGAGGATAACTGCAGTCAACAACTCAAGACGACCAAACCACATGAGAATTGATGTTAGCAACAATGCTCCAGAATTGAGTCCTGCCCAGGTTTCTGTAGGCCCATAATTTCCAATCGTCGGTCCAGTGTTTCCTAAACTTGATGCGACCAAAGCTAGAATGGATTCAAAATCCTCCCCAGGAACAATGAACGCAAGCAGGATTGAGGAGATTGCAAACAATCCAATCCAAACGAACAGCATACCCACAATGAGTCCAAGTTGCTGATTACCAACGACTTCTCCATTCATTCGAATGGTCTGAACCTTTCGTGGTTGTGCAATTCGAACCAGTTCACGCATGGCGACTTTGAATGCGAGATTGATTCGAAGAAGTTTCAATCCACCACTCGTGCTTCCAGCAGACGCACCTACAATCATCAAAACAAAAAGGAAGAGGTGTGTGACAACCGGCCATTGCATGTAATCGGTTGATGTGTATCCTGTTGAGGTTCCAAGCGAAACAACGTGGAACAAGGAATCGATGAACGAATCTGTGGTTGTATAGTCTCGGGTTGCTAGAAGGGCGATGGTGATGAATAGGAATGTTGTGAGAATATAGACAAGATAATTCTTGAATTCTTCATCTTGTGTTGCCTTACGGAATTGACCTTCACGAATGAACCACAACAAGGTGAAATTAATCCCTCCAATAAACATGAACAAGATGATGATCAATTCAACCGTATACGATTCAAAATGGCCAATGCTTGCATCGTAGGTTGAGAATCCACCTGTCGGCATCGTTGTCAATGCGTGATTGATTGAATCGAACCAATCCATGCCGCCAATGGTCCACAACAATCCAAATTCGAGGAGTGTAAGCGCAAGATAGAGGCCCCAAAGGGCGAGGGCTGTTTCCTGTAGCTTAGGCTTCAAACGCGACAACGACGGTCCAGTTAATTCAGCTCGAGCAAGCGCCATGCCTCCACCAATTACACGGGACAAAATCATCATTCCAAGCATAATGATACCCATTCCACCGAACCATTGCGTAAGAGATCGCCAAAACAACAGTCCACGTGGCTGCGAATTGATACAATCCATACCAGGTAAGCAATTGGGGCTCATCGATGTGGAGATGACGGTTGCTCCAGTCGTTGAAAATCCAGACATGGATTCAAACCATGCATTGACTGCACCTCGTGCAACGTCGGCAAACGATGAGCCATCGGTGAAGGGTCCGTGGAACATTCCTCCAAGCCAATACGGTAATGCTCCAATAAACACTGCAAGAGGCCATACGAGCGCAACCGCTGCGAAGGCTTCACGGTCTCGTAATCGCATGTGCGTGTTTCGTTTTGTTCCAAATCGAAGCATCATTGAACCAATGAAGAGGGAAAGACCTGCAGGAATGGAAAATGCTTTCAGTGCGAGTTCCCAATTGTCGAGGTAGCCTGTAGCAACAACACAAAGCAACAAGGGAATTGTTAACGCTACAAGCGTCCATCCCAAAATAAGGTTGAGTACGTCAAACCGCATGTTCACACCTTGAATCGCTTCTCAAGATCTGCGACTCGATCCGGCCGGCAGAAAAGGATGAGTCGATCTCCCTCGACAATGGTTTTCTCTCGAGCAGGTCGAAGCGTTTCCCAAAATCCTGCAGTGTTTCTTCGCTGAATGAAGGCAATACGTGACCATTCTGGTAGGCCTGAATTTCCAACTTTCTTACCAGCAAATTTTGATTCCTTTGCAACGGTTTGGCTGATTCCAACAACGTCTGGAATGTTCGAAAGAATCGCATAGGCACCAGATGCCTTGGTGTGGATGTGTGCAAGAATGTTGTCCACTGCAACTCGCTTAATGTCGACTGCGAAGGTAATACCCATTCGTTGAGTAACAGTCACCAGGTCCGAATCTTTGAGAATCAATCCTGTGCGAGTTACGCCCATGTCGTTTGCAAGAAGTGCTGCAGCGATGGATACGTGATCGTCTTCAAGAGCTGCAATCGCAATGTGGTGTTCATTGATTCCAATCTCAGTCAGAATGTTTCGATCGAGGAAATCTCCGTGAATGACATCAAGATTCGCATGAGCTCCAATATCCGAACCTGAAAGGTTGTTGGCAATGCTGAGATTTCGTTCAATTACAGTTACGTATGCACCATTTCGAAGCCAATTCTCAGCGATGCGGCGACCAACATTGGTTGCTCCAATAATGGCAACACGTGGTTGAGCAGGGAAATCAATGGATTCGTGGCCGAATGCCGTTAGAATTCTGCTGAACGAACCAAGTCCACTTGTTGCGACAGCGATTCGATCTTTCGGCATCAATGTGAAATCTTTGTTTGGTACAGTACTTGGCTCGCCGTCACGCTTCACACCAACAATGAGGGGCAATCCTCCCTCAATTCCAAGACTTGCTTCTGCAAGTGTTTGGTAGATGACTTGTTCAGCATCCTTTGTGACATTGAGCTCAATGATGAAGGCTTCATGACCAAATGGAATTACTTCTTCAATGGCCGACGAACGAAGACCAGTGGCCAATCTCTGTATGGCTCCATCGACAGGATCGATGGCATAATCGACTGCAGCCCAACGAGAGAGGTGGCCTTGCTGATGTTCTTCCACATAGTTCCGGTTTCGAAACCGCCCAATTGAGAGTAGGTTCTGTTTGATTGAAACACCATTTTGTCGCTTGTATTCATCTTCTGCAAGTGCACAAGCAATGAGATTACGGTCGTCGGAGTCTGTAACAGCAACAAACACTGTCGCATCACCGATACCCGCTTCTTGCAGTGCTTCTCGGGACGTAATGTCACCATGAATCACCAAAGCGTCCAACGACTGAGCATTCTTGACCGCTCTTGAATCGTTGTCAATCAAGACAACATCCATTGTTTCCGCACGCATGGCACGAGCCAATTCAGAACCAACTCTTCCAGCACCTCCGATAATCACACGCATTGTTCATCACCTCAACTGTAGACTGGGAATTTCCCTCCGCCGTAACTCACGGGTCCTTCGAGTGCAAAGACTCGATCTCGTTCAATTCTGTCTTGATCGTTGTCTTGGTCTGAGTAAGCTAATGGCCGATAATAGGCGTTGATGTAGGTTCCGTCTCTGTTTGGATCGGGCTGTTCGACCCAATCGATAAGTGCAGATGCAGTGTGTAGAAGCCATTTATTGTTCGTTACATCAACGGATGCTTCAATGTAGCAACTGTCCAATTCGATGTTGTTTTGTTCACACCATTCCGTTGACATTGGAAGTTGGATATAGCCCCAAGCGTGGGCTTCCCATTTTGTGTAGGATTGACTCGAAAGGATACCAAAGACATACCATCCAGGAATACCCTTTGCTCGAAGCAAGCTCAAGAATGCGTTGGTTTGTTCATCACAATCACCTTGGCCAGCAGCGAGACATGCAGGCCCACTTAGAGCAACTGAACCTGATCCTGGGTCGGTGTAATAGACGATATTCTCTCGAATGTAGTCAAAGGCGGCCTTTGCAAATTTGAATGCGTTCTGGTTACCATCGGGCAAATTTGAGTCGATGGCAGAAACAGCAGCAATTACGGTTGCACCTGTTGCGTCGATGGCGTAATTATTTGGGTCTCCCCGGTTTTTGTTGTACCAACGAATGGCCGTAAAGTCATCAACTCGTTCGCCACCTCCACGGTTTTCAAAATCCTCGAAGGTGCCACTGTTTTGTTCCAGCATTCCTGCAGCAAAACCAGGTACTCGAGGATCAACACCCTCGTCAGCATCGGACCACCACGTATACGACTTCGAACTGATGGTCACAAGGTACTCAAACGAAGCTTCTTGGTTTGGCCCCAAGTTGATTGTGACTTTCACACAGGGTCCGCCGATGCAGTACTCACTTCCGCTTCCTGATGTACCTGGCCACCAAACTTCGTGACCATTTGCAGTTGTAATTGCTTCTGCATAGGACCGTATCGCAGTACTTTCTAGAGGGATGTTGATCGATTGTCCGTCAATTCGCAATTCGATCGCCGTTACATCTTGGATTTTCTGATTCGGCAAATCAGGCGTTCCATCGGTATACGTGTACATCGAATTGCTATCTTCGAGTGCGTAGATATCTGGGGATATTGGTAGTGTTTCAGTGAAGTATTCGCTCCTGTCACTGTCCTTGTTATCAAACGATACGATACGATTGAGTGTGTAATCAGCTTCAATATCGTACACCAAATAGCCCGATGTTGGATTCATAATGAAATCCTTCACTTCGGAAATTTTACCCATGGTCATCTCTCTGGCTTGTGGTGAAAGCATAATGAAAGCAACCAGTCCGAGCATAATCAAACTACGAAATCGATTTTTCCGACCTTTGAGGATGTTCTTTGTTCGACCTCGATCGGTTTGAACGATTCCTCTTCGTCTCGGGGTTGATGTCATCTTGTAGGCAGAGACATTGTTGTGACGATCTTTTTGCAAATGAATCCGATGTTGCATAATCGAACTATTGGCCAACACCCTCCCACAAGAGTAGCAGATGGTGTCACCATCCAGCGTGGTCGCAGCACAGTACGGGCACGAACCCATACCATGTTGGTTGAGCAGTCATGGTTTAATGATTGTGTGAGATGACCGACCAAACCATTGATACGTGAGGTCTTTGGCGCGATATTATTCCTGCTCATCTTGATGGGTGTTCGGCAATTGAATGAGCCTCGCAGATGCCTGCTTTTCGCGCTTTTTGTCGGCTTGCATTCGACGCCACCGTCGCCGGCCTTCCTTTGGCACCGAATCCCAGACCCATTTTTCAGCCGACTCTTGCACCAAGAGGATTGGAGGTAATATGAAGACCCAAGCGAGTGGACTAAACCAAGCGAAGTACAACATGGTGAGCGAGGATGCTCTCCAAAATGTGGCTCGAAAGCTTGCTCCCCATCGTTTGCCTCTGAGCATAAGGGTGCCGTGATATGAAGTAATGACCGCTTCAACTCGAGGTGCAAAAAAGCCGATCAACAGAATGGTTAAAACATCGACAGGTCCGGTGATTCCTGATTGAACCTTTCGTGTGATCAATACAATGGAAAGCATACCGCCTACAGCCAATCCGAGTGCCCATCCACTCGTCGACTGTGAACCACCTTTTCGTACACGCTTCCGACGCAACAAAAAGTGCATCCCAATCGTGGCAATGAGAGGTATCAGGAAGAGTCGAATGATGTTGAGTTCTGCTGTTCGCTCCCCGCTCAGGTTCGCTTCATAATAGGGCAAAAAGAGCGAACTATCTGCATACGATGCGAATGCACCACCGAGCAAAATGCCCCAAAAGACTTGATTCCAAGCGGTTGGCAGATCATAGAATCCCGAATACTTGGTCATGACACCGCGCCAACCCAACGTCATCCCGATTAGACCGCATATGGCAGCCACTTGGAATGTGACAAAATCATTGACCACGCATCATCCTGATGCCTCGCCTACATAAGTTGGGTAGCAATAATTGGAGGCAATGAGTTCAAACACCACCTCAATGTGTCAGAACCATGGCGAGGCTGTTGTTGTTCGGAGGAAAAGGTGGAGTGGGTAAAACCACTACATCTGCATCGACAGCTGTTTGGCTTGCAGATTCTGGCCTACGGGTCTTACTCGTTTCGAGTGACCCTGCTCACTCAACATCCGATTCGCTCGGTGTCGATCTATCATCAGAACCAACGCCGGTTGAGGGTGTCCCAGGATTGTTTGGCTTGGAATTAAATCCTGAAGCCAAGTTATCGACGTTCATGCCAAAACTCGGTGAAAGTCTCTCTGGCATGTCGACTTCACCGTTTGCTGCTTTAGGTGGACTTGGCGGAATGTTTGACCAATCTGCAAAAGATGAGATGCAATCCATCAAAGAAGAGGTCGACTCCAGTGAACTTGTCTTACCGGGATTGGATGAAGCCATTGCCTTCGACGAGTTGCTGAAGCACGTCGAAAATCCATCATGGGACGTGATTGTGTTCGATACAGCACCAACTGGCCATACACTTCGCTTCCTTTCTTTGCCAGAGTTGATCGAAGCATGGTCTGGACGACTGTTGCGAATGATGCGTGTCTCTGGCGGTATACGATCGATGCTGTTTGGACGAAAACAAAGCGACGCCATGAAAGAAGAGCTCGAGCGCTTCCGTCGCCGTGTTTTGCATGTTCGTCGTGTTCTCAGCGACCCATCCACAACGTCGTTCACCTTGGTGACGATTCCAGAACGTATGGGGGTAAATGAAACGGTTCGAGCCAATCAATCTCTTGGTGAATACGATTTGCCCGT
>JAAZUV010000057.1 GCA_018623995.1 Methanobacteriota archaeon | reverse complement strand
GCAAGATTCTCAAGCACAATCCCGTTGGTTGAAACGATGCTCCAGTTGTAGGAATGATCACCTGCTGAAAGGTCTTCGAAATCGAGTTGAAGTTCACCGGCCGCACCTGCTGCTAACGTGATTGGATCACTGTTGTATTCTGTCCCCTGATGCACAACTCGGAGTATTGCAGACCCTTCAGCATCTCCTTGGTTGCGAAGAATGAACGAAGTCTCCAAATCGTCCCCCTCGTGCCAAGGACCACCCATCAACGAAAATCCGCTTGAACCTGCTTCATCGAAAATGGCAGAAGACAACCCTTCCAAAGAGTAGGGAACTGGTGTAGGAGTTGTTTGATTACGATCTCCACCGTACAGACATTCGAGAACACCAGGACGTGCGTAGATCTCCAAAGACTCCACAACCGTTTGACCGATTTCTACAGAGAGCGTCTCGTTGAAGGCTTCTTCACCGAGGAAGGTGCATACCAATGTCCCATCGAAGGCTCGCTCCCCGTTTGCGTTGGTCGAAGTGAGATTGAACTGAATCAAATCCCCTGCGAGATAATTTGCCGTAGCTAATTCCATGTCAAGCTGAACGTTTGGCAGTGGTGGCGGGCCAACTTGGATGGAGTCGTTTTGTTCGATGCTGGTGTCGTTGATGGACATTTCAACTTCGAGTTCTCCTTCAATGACATCTGTGGATGAGAGATACACCAGAACTTCAGTGGTCATCGCATCGATGGAAACGCCTTCGAAGAAAACGGTCTCGTTCCAAGTGGCTTGACGAACTTCGACCATAATGGATGCCGTTTGAACACTGATTCCAACGTTCTCCACGGGTATTTCAAGGTGGAGACGATCGCCCTGGCGAACCGTTGCATTCGAGGTCAATACAGCGTTTTCATCCGCTCCGGAGTAGGTCAGTGAATTGACACCAACGAATTGAACATCGACTGGTCCGTTTGCTTGTGCAGATGGGATTGTCAGCATCGCACAAAGGAGCATGGCAATCAGAACAGTGGCCTGTACACGACAACCAGGCTGTTCCATAATGTTCCTCAAACAATGGAGGTTTTTGAGCATGATGTTGAACAAAGGCATGACGGGAGGTTTATTGGTGGTTGCAGGGTGGGGCCAATACATGACGCCTGAGGAACTCTTGGCCATCACTCCAGAGTTTTTGGGCAAAGCCATCCTTCATCGCAGAGAACGGCTCGCTGCAGAGATACCAGAACAACTTGATGCCCGTAGCGATGAGCTTACCGAAGCAGCAGCTATGGCTCGCTCGGCAAAGGCGAAGCGTGATGATGTCAACAAGAAAGTCGCTTCACTGAAAAAAGAGAGAAATGATGCGCAAGCAAAAGCAAAGAAACTCTTCATCGAAGCCAACGCCATCCGTGAATCGATTCCACAGCAAAAAGGAGACACAGTCCCAGAACCTGAGTGGGCAAAAGATCGTTTGCAACAACGCTTGGATGCCTTGGATCTATCACTCCAAACAAACTGGGGCACACACGTCGATGAGCGAACTACATTGAACGAGATGAAGAATCTCATCCGAGCGCATGAAGAATGGGTCGATTCCAGGAAAGAGAAGTTTGCTGAAATCAACAACATGAAAGAACTGAGAGAGAAGGCCAAACAACTTCTCGAAACAGCCGACAAGGCTCACCAAGCGATGGTTCAACTGCACGATGAAAATCAGATCTTCCACGACACATACATCGAAAACGAACGGAAGAGAAAGCATGCCGATGCAAGGACAACTCGCCTTGCACAAGCACTCGATGAAAGCCAGCAAGGGATTGACTTCTGGAGCAACTGCATTGAAGAAGGATTCCATGAGCTCATGTTGGACGCTCAACGCGTTCGAGAAGGCGGTAAATCGACACGTGCTCTTGCTCGCGAGCGTCGTGAACAGCAAGAACAAGGTGGTGAAGAAGAATGAGTGTTTGCACCACCACTGGACTCTCAAAAGAGCAACAAGAGCGTTGGTCACACCTCTACAGGCACCTCGTCGAGGACATCGAAGTCCCTGATGTTTCCTCGATCGATGAAACGCAAATCCAATCTCTCGATGCAGAATTATCCAGTTTAATCAAGAAAATTGGCGACGCCAAAGCAAAGAGTAGAGAATCACTTACTAAGCATCTAAAGAGCCTCTTGTTTCGCCGATTCGGCAAGAATGCTGTCGTCGAAGCGTTTGGCTCAAGTGTAACAAATCTCTCCATCGGAACAGGCGACCTCGACCTCTGTTTGTCGTTCAAAAACAAGCCTCCACAAAAAGTGTTGAGGAAGTTGTCAGGACTGTTCCACGAAGAGGGAATGGAGAACATCCAAGTGATTCCGAAAGCACGGATTCCAATCATTAAATTCAAAGATCCTCGCTCTGGTCTTGATGTGGACATTTCCCTGGACAACAGACTCGCCATTCACAATTCAATGATGTTGAAGTCCTATGCACAGGAGGAACGCTTGCAGCGACTCATCCAGATGGTCAAGTACTGGGCAAGCCGAAGAGGCATCAACAATGCCTTCGAGGGAACGCTCTCGTCCTATGCTTGGACCTTACTCAGTATTCAACACGCTCAGCTGGTCCAACCACCGCTTGCACCTAACAGGCAAATGGACGTTGATTCAAATCCACTCACCTTCAAAGGAACGACCTACGATGTGGGCTACAACGATGAGCAGTTTGCAACCGAAAACAACCAATCTCTCGCTTCATTGTTGATTTCGTTCTTTGAGCGATTCGCAACACGATGGGATTGGGAGAATATGGTTGTGTCCGTCCGAAGCGGTGAGGCTTTGTCGACCAAGGCAAAGAAGTGGCAGCACACAGGCCCCCTCCCGCTCGAGGTTGTAACAGGGGCAGATGACGGATGGATGGAACACGTCATGCCGATTGAGGATCCGTTCAATCACGAGCACGACCTTTCTCGTGTCGTCCGAGCTGAAGGTGCTATGACGATTCAAAATGAATTCATGCGTATCATCGAATTGCTCTCGAAGGGATCCTCCTGGAAGGACATCTGTGAACCAGTCATGGAAATTGAAGAAGAACCCAGCGATCTTTTCCACGATTTGAGAAGCACCTCTTCCGACGAAGTAGCGACACGACTCGAGCAACTTCGAGCGGATCTCGAAGTCGTTGAGTCCCAAATCCGTGAACTTGTTGAGGAACGTCAGCATTCAAAGGAGCTTCTTGACCTTCTCCGAGGTGGACTTCGAGAAACCCGAAACGTCCGTTCTGACCGCCAACAGATCCTTTCTGAACTTCGTCCATTGAGCATGAAAGTGCAGGAGATGCGGGAAGTTCGTGATGGCATCAATCAAAGGATTGCGATACCTACCAAGCGAATCAAGCAAGAAATGTTGCGTATTTTCGAGAAACTCACTGCAGAGGTTGATGTCTTCAATGCTCCAAATCTCGGTGTCGAAAAAGGCGACTTTGCCTATTTCTTTGAATTGCAAGCCATGTACGAAGCATCGCTCAAATCAAACGAAGCACATCAGGAATTCATCAAACTTCGACGTGAGCAAAACCAAGAATACCGTGCATTGAAGAAAACCAAGAAACAGGAAGAGGATGTATTGGCAAAGCTTGCAGCAAGTAACCCAGCACTCGAAGGTATTCATCCGAATCCAAAATCCGTCAAGGAGTTCCAAAAGAATGCGAAATTGCTCCAACGTTCGATCAATGAGCAATACTCCTCAAAGCACGAATTACGCCGTGAGATCGGCAGACTTGAAGCATGGCAGCGTGTTTCGAAGAAGAAACAGAGAGGAGCAAATCGCCGAGGTCCACGGAACGATCGTCAACAACGATCTCGAAGACCACGGGCACCAGAAGTCAACATCAATGAGGTCCGACAAAAAGCATCGAGTGGTGGTTCAATTTCCCTTAACGAACTTGATGCTTTGCTGTCAAAAGGCGGCATAGCAAGCATCGGTTCAAGCGATGGACAAAAGCAACAGCAAAAACAGCGACAATCCAAGAAGCGTTCATCTCGAAAAATTGACATCCGTCAAGGACGAACCCGTGGACGAAAAGAATCCAGGAAGTGAATCATTGAACGAGGGATGGCGACGAGGCCTATCCCCTTCGCAGTTGTCCGTTGAATGGACAAGTCGAGTTCAGAAACTGTTCCTTGAAGGAACCGGTGAAGAGTACTTCATCGGAACGATTCAAACCCTACCGGTCCCAGATTGGAATGGAAATTTCATGCTGTTTGATTCTGAAAACGAGCATCAAGAATCGATGCGCGGGTTGCTTTGGACGACGCCATTCAAGGACGATACAGTCCGAATTGTTTCCTTTGTTCTCGATGAGGGAGCACGTGGCAAAGGTTGGGGTTCTCTCGTTTGGAATATGATGGCTGATCAACTTCTTCCAGCAGGTTACAACTTCGTCCAACTTGAAGTACGGGCTTCAAACGAAGGTGCCATATCGTTCTATAGAAAAAGAGGCTTGGAAATTGTTCAAGAATTACATGGCTATTATCGTCAAGGATTGGGCTACATGATGCGTGGCCAACTACGTCAATATCATCCAAACAATGATACGCCCTAGAGTGAAGTTGTCATCGTGCAAGAAACCTTGAATGCGTTACGACAGATACCATACGTTACGTCTGTTGAACATCTTAACGATTCAATTCAAGATGATGGTTTCAATGTGGAATCGATTCGAAACCTCCTTGCGAATAGGAGGAAAGTGACACTCATCGGCAAGAACGGTTGTGCTGTTTTCTTTGCTAAAAAATCAAACATCGTCCTCATTCGCTCCGAAGCCAACGTCAACTTAGGAGCCATCGACCTGATACTCGATTCAATCGAATAAGGGGCCAAGTACAACCAAACCATGTGGGCCTACGTCAACGGCTTGTTTTTCCATAGCATGACGAACGTGCCGCATCTTTTCGATCTGCATGGTTCGGACGAGCTTTCCATTGCGATGATCCATCCCCATATTGATAACAGCATCCGCAAGAAATCCTTCATTGCCTTGAAGTTCTGCATGACTGCCTAGATTTCGCTCTGTGATGAGCATCACATTGAGGTTCATGGAACGAAGGAAGTCAAAAAAGGAGAACATCTTCTTCCGCATGGCTTCATCGACAGTGGTAAGAGAATAGATGGCTCCGAGTGAATCAAGTACGAATGTTGTGAAGCGATCTCCGTGTGTTTGCTTGAAGTGTTCAATCATCTTTTTTGTAAATTTGAGATAATCCATGTCCTCGTTTTCTCGACGAAGTTCAGTAAAATCCGTCACTTGCAAATTCATTGGAAGCTGAAGCCCGAGACTGGAAGCCCCACGTATGAGTGAATCCACGGTTTCTTCAACGGTGCAGTACAAACCAAACTCACCGGTTCGATTGAGATGATTCGTGAGCAATGTGAGGCAGAAGGAGGACTTCATTGAACCTGGAGGACCTGTAATCAAACTGATGTAGGGTGCATGGAAGTCCGACTGTACGACGCGTTCCATTCCCTGCATTCCACCGAGTAGCATTTCCTCACCAATTTCCAACACCTTCCCGATGAATTTGAACATTGCTTTTCCTTGATTTGCTCATGTTCCATCTATCGAACGGAGTGAAGGGGTTATATGGGCGTGGCAGGTCGGTCGGGTGTAGCATATCCAACTGTGCCACGAAACGAGAGTGATGACCATGGATGATTTCAAGCAACTCTTTGAAGAACGACGCTCAATTCTTGACGGAAAAGCAACGCAGTACCGTGAAGAGCGCGACTCTTGGAACGAGAAAACAAAGGAATTGGTCTCACAGCGAAACGAATTCAACTCTGAAGTTCGTGAACTAATTCAACTGTCGGACCAGCAAAAGCAAGTCCGCGAGCAAATGAACCAAGTCGTCCGTGAGAAGAAAGGTGTTCGAAACGAAGCAAGCAAGAAGGTTTCAGAGATTCGAGACAAACTCCGCGCCAATCAGCCTGAGGAAAAGCCTGCAGAACGTGGACCACGTGGTCGCCGAGAGCGTCCAATTACCCTCCAATCACTCCAGCGTGAATTCAGCCGTCTTGAGCGTGAATTCGAGCGAGGTGAGCACACGGGTAAGAACGAAGGCAAGGTTATGAAGCGTCTTAAGGATTTGAACGCGAAGATCCGACAAATGAAGAAAGACCAGGCATCTTCGGACAGTACTTCAGCCGAAAACGAAGAACTCATGGCTGCTCGAAAAGAGCACGATGAAGCACACGAAGCCGTTCAACAAGCAGCAGCAGCCGCTCAAGAAGCACACGACTTGATGATTCAATGGGACAAGGAAGTCAACAAGCAGCGTGAACGTGCGAACTCAAAGCACCGCGAACTCCGCAACACAAAGCAAGAGGCTGACAAAGCCCACCGATTCTACATCGTATCGCTACGCTGTTTGCACTCCATCCAAGACATGATGCGTGCACGTCGAAGTGCAGAAGCCGGTGAAGGCGAGCGCCCAACTGCACGTGTCGAAGTGCAGGATTTGATGAGCAAGCTCATGTCTGGAGACACCCTCACAACCGAGGAATTGATGGAATTGCAGCGGTTTGATTGAACCTGCTCAAGCGATGGTATCAAAGACCTAGGTCGACAAGAGGCGGTTGAGAACCATGTTGCAACGAGATGATATTGCACAAATCATCGAAGATTACGACCGGATGAAACTCCGAATTGGAATGACTGCATCACATTCTGCTCTCGACATCTGCGATGGTGGAATCGAGGAAGGTTTCCCAACTGTCGCCTACTGTCAAGAAGGTCGTCACAAGACCTATGCGAACTACTTCAAGACAAAGCGATCAAGTTCTGGACGCGTTCTTCGAGGGATGGTTGACAAAGCCATCGTCATGCCATCGTTCAACGACGTCATGAACGATTCCATGCAAGTCGAAATGAGGAAGCGCAATGTGGTCTACATTCCGAACAGGTCGTTTACTTCGTACTCATCGATTGAAGACGTTGAGAACAAGTTCAGAGTTCCACTGTTTGGTTCGAGAAACATGCTGCGTATGGAAGAGCGAACGGAAGAGCAAGATTACTACTGGATTCTTGACAAAGCAGGACTTCCATATCCTGAAGCCATTGAAAATCCAGAAGACATTGATTGCCTGGTGATCGTCAAACTCCATCACGCACAAAAGAAGCTGGAACGTGGTTTCTTCACGTGTGCCTCCTATGCAGAATACAAGGAGAAATCCGAAGTCCTGCTCAAGGATGGAATCATCGATCAAGCATCGCTTGATGGCGCTCGCATCGAGCGGTATGTGATTGGTCCAGTCTTCAATCTCAACTTCTTCTACAGCCCTCTTGCTGAGGAAGGAGAAAAATTGGAACTGCTCGGTGTTGATTGGCGTTTCGAGTCATCCTTGGATGGACACGTTCGGCTACCAGCTCCACAACAAATGACTATGCCCGATCACCAAAAGATTCCAGAAATGACCGTTGTTGGGCACAATACGGCAACAATCCGAGAATCTCTACTGGAGAAAGCGTTTGAGCTTGGAGAGAAATTTATCAAAGCCAGTAAGGAGCACTACGACCCAGGTATCATCGGCCCATTCTGTCTCCAAACCTGCATTGACAAGGATATGAACTACTGGATTTACGACGTTGCTCCGCGACTCGGCGGAGGAACCAACGTTCACGTTAACGTCGGCCATCCATACGGCAACGCTCTCTGGCGAAAACCAATGTCCAGTGGCCGACGAATTGCAATGGAACTGCGAATGGCCGCTGAACAAGATCGCTTGCTCGAAGTTCTTACTTGAGAGAAACCATATTCTGCTCAAATTAGAGAAAAACGATTCAGATGTATGTTGAAATTTGTGCTGGCCTTTGCCTTGGTTGGATTATCATCTATGAGATTCTGAAACGAACAGTTTTCCCAAAAGTCCTACAGCATAAAGAGAATCTAGAAACAGAATATGAGATAAAGGCTGCCTTCGGTTTAAATCCAAAATGTGAAATCTGTGGGCAAGAAGAACATACAACGGAAGAACACTACAACCGATGGAACTGAGGAACGACACCAAACACTTGTGCAGCATAGATTCCTTTGCTCGAATTAATGAAATTATCACGAAAACGTCGGCTTAGCAATAAAATACGGCCCGTGTCCTATTTTTTCTATGGTGAGTACTGGGACAAAGGTTCTACTCTCCATTTCTTCGATTGTTTTGGGGGCCATAATGTTCCTCGGAGTCATCCGTTCATCAGGCGTTTATGGTACACCAAATGGAGGGGCAATTTTTGGGTCGTTTTGCTTTATTCTCATC
>JAAZUV010000056.1 GCA_018623995.1 Methanobacteriota archaeon | reverse complement strand
CGGTTGCGGGAGGAGGCATGGAGGTATCAACAGATGGCTTTGCCTTGTTGAATTTACGAGGTGTGTAATCACGGCCAGGGCGGCTCATGCCAATCACTTCCGGTTATGTTGTTCATTCAATGCCAACGTGTTGTCGAACGAGTTCGATGACAGCGTTGATGTCTCCATCATCGATGGATGCTCGACGGCTGGCCATGACGGCCTTGATTTCAATTTCACTGAGCGGCATAAGTTCAGCAAGCTTTGCAGCGAGTTCGGGGTACTTCTCGAATGCTGGAAGTTCAGCGATGGCGTTCTTGAGTGCCTCGAAGACAGCGGCATCGGTTGGGTATCCGTTGCGGTTGTCGCTTGCTGCCCACTCAGCGTGGAACAAAGCAGCACGCTGCTCGTACGTCAAATCTCTTCGACGCTCTTGAGCACCCATCAAAAGGTCTCTAACGGTAGCAAAGTCGACGATTTTCTCTTCTTCAGTCATGGTGATCACTCAAGAGGGCGGAGGTGTTCTGGGCGGGCAATGACAGTCTTCTGCATGTTTCCGTCCTTCACGGAGACAACCCAAGCGACGCCTTGTCGCTTCTGGATGAATCCTGTACGGCCATGGAATCGGCGGTGAGGCATGCCCATTTGTTGGCTACCGTCCAAGACGATTGCAACGCGGTCACCCTCTTCGTAGTTGTGCATAATGCGGTTGATGTACGTTCGAGAACGGTCTTTTCGTCGTCGACGAAGGATGCTTCGTGTCCCTACTCGTTGTCCCTTGGATCGCTTCATTTTAGTGACCTCCATGGTTCGAAACTTGCATTACGCTGATTCGAGGCATCTCTGCGACCTACCCACTGCATATAAGCACCGCGATGAATCAAGTCCACTCAATCAGCGTGGATATCTCCAACATCGAGCCATTCAACCGTACATTTTGCCTTAATGAGCGAGGCGATGGACGGTTGTGTTCGGCCATCATCTCCGTGGACGGTTTCCTTGACGTAGGTTCCTGACTCACAACGAAGCGTGAATTCGACGTAGATGTTACCCTCATCGTTGATTTCGACGCTTGCATCACGTGTTTCGATGACTTTCCGCCGTCGCACAAGATCGGCTCTACGATGTGCCACGCGTTCGGGTGTTCGTTGAGCAAGATTCACGCCTTCGAGCTTCTCAATGATGTCAAGGATGGTCGTTTCATCTGGAAGAGGAAG
Source organism: Methanobacteriota archaeon (assembly GCA_018623995.1). Taxonomy (GTDB): domain Archaea; phylum Thermoplasmatota; class Poseidoniia; order Poseidoniales; family Poseidoniaceae; genus MGIIa-L2. Next base: position 7,069 of record JAAZUV010000056.1, on the reverse strand, counting down.
CATCTCGACTGGCTCTGGATTGGTGGCGAGTAGATTCGCAATCAGTTCGGCCTTCACACCCTTCTCAGAGCACTTGCGCTCGATGCACAATTCAACAAGTTCCGCTTTCTTCATTTTCTTGAGGTCAGCTTCATCGAGAATTAAAACTTCAACTCGCTCAAGTGGTTTCTTTGGATTGTCTTTCTTGTCACCGCGACGACGGTGTTTGCGACGACCTCGTCCACGTTGTTGGACATCTTCTTTTGTCAAATCCAGTGGTGCAGTAAGAATATCAAGTTCTGGTTTGGATAGTGGTTCGACTAGGAAACGAATCGTGTAGGATTTCTCTGCGGGCGTATCTTTGACTCGAACAACTTCGCTACGATTGGATCGGCGAACATCAGTGATTTCAATCGAGCCTTTTGCACGTTCATTGACCGCCTTCATCGCAGATTCGTAATTGATATCCCATCGCTTGGGCTCCTTGATTTCGAGAACGAAGGGCCGTCCTCGACCAAGGCATCGAACGTCGATGTCTTCTCGACCCATCCCGTGGAAGGCATGTTCACGACCTTCGAACAATTCGATGATCGGGTTACCAATGAGATCTTGAACGCTTGATGGATATTGTTGCCCTGTATCGTTGCACTTAGCACAACCTCGTCCTTTGCAAGCCCGACAAGGCCAGCGTGTTTGCGGAATACCGCGTTCGTGTTTCTTGTAACGTCCATAGATGTAGGCACTGCGAACATCGAGTGTGACGGTGAGGGTTAGAACGTCGATGAGTGCTAAGATATCGGGTTTGTCGTTGACGATCGACACACCTTCGAGTCGTTCGTTCAATTTCTCAGAGATCAAACCAACAAGTGACGGTTTCAATCCATCAGAGCCTCCAGCAGCGTATTGCTTTCGAATACCCTCTTCATGCTCAATTTGATCCTTTGGAAATCGAGCACCAATTTGCAACTTCTGGATATCGTATCCTGCAAGTGCATCTTCGATAACATCTGCAAGGAGGTCGACTTCTTCGAACAAGTTCTCACAAAAAGGACACAGTGGAATCTCTTGACGAATGTTCAACAGACGCTGATTTCCTTCGCTGATTGATTCTCGAATCTGTTGACCGGATGCTTCGTTGCTTTGCTGGAAGGAGCGCTTACCGCCCAATCGGCCAAGACATGGGTTGCATGTTCCCATGCGGAGCAGGTGCTTCAGTCCAGCAGGCGATGGTGCACGTGGGATCTCTTCGGTATGCTCTTCCAATTGTTCAGGTTCTTCCAATTGTTCAGATTCTTCCTGCGTTTCTTCAACATCGTCCCAAAGGGAGTAGTCGGTTGAACCGAAGCCAGAATTGGCGTACTTCATCCAATCTTCTTCATCATCAGGTGTAGAATCATCGACCATTGTTTCACCTACCGCCGGTGGGACAACCCATTCGACCGCAACCTTCCGTCACAGGTATCCTTCAAGAAGACACCGATGCTATTCTTCTTCAGAATCTGACTTCGTGAATTGGTGCAACAGGCCCAGAGCTGCCGTTGTGAGGACAAGACTTGCAATCAATGAAAGGAAGATCATCGCAGCTGAAAAGATTCCAAAGTTGCTGAACAGACCCATAGGGGATAGAGCGATGACCGAGAATCCAGCAATATCGGATGCAGCACTTCCAATGAGCGCAAGACTGCAAGCACCACCAACTGCATGCAAGGCCTGCTTGTGCGATTCGCCCTTTTCACGACTCTCACGATACCGTTCCGTGACGTGAATACAGTAGTCGATTCCGACACCAAGTGAGATGGTAGCAATCGTTACGGTGACGATGTTCAAGCTTGCACCAGCAACTTCCATCAAACCGTATAGCCACACGACGACGAGGAGAATCGGGCCTAACGTCACCAATGCTTGCTTGATCGAACGGAAACCAACCGCAAGGGATACGAAGACGAAGAGAGAACCGAGGACAAGCGAGGATTGCATCTCATCTTGCATTTCGGTTGAAGCAACATAACGTGTCACCGGACGTCCAGTTGTCATGACCCATGTTAGTGGTTCTTCCTCGGTTGTTGAAGTTCCTGCATCCTCACGTGTCCCCGTTGAGAGATTGGTGAAGACTTCTAGATCTTCCCACAACTTCTCCATTGCAGGTGCAAGACTTGGGAAGTCTTCTGGACCAGTGATACCAAACCGGATCAGCATGTGCTCATATTCAGCGGGTTGTCCATTGATGTCGAGCCAAGGCTGCGCAGGGTCTAGTTCGACGCTCGGCATGATGTAGAGACTGACAATGCTCGCAGGGATGGAAGGGATTGGACCAATTCCTGGAACGCCTTCGAGTGTCAGGAAACCGTACATGAAGGCGAGACAATCACGGTCTTCAGTGTCAATGAATCCGATCTGCGTCGTGTTGCATCCAACGCCGTTTCCTTCAACATCTGGATTCCATCCACGGGCTCTGAACGGTTCATCGTTCAATACCATGGAACCCTGTGCTGCAAACACCAACTCATCGAGAGCGAGGAGGTCAATATTGCCATCAGGCGTCTTTGTGATTTTTTCAGGTATGCCTTCCTGCGGTGTGTTCATTCGCTGTCTTAATTCGTCGATTCCAGCGTACACACGAGGGTCGAGCACATCGCCCTCAATGAGCAACATGGCTGGTTCGCCTTCGTCAGAGAACCGTTCGTTGACGATGTTGACGCCTTGTGCAAAGTCAGAAGACTCATCGAGGAAGTCTTCAACCGCAAAATCTCCCTCAAGATTGGACATGGCAATGCTTGCTGGGACGGTTAACAGCAAAGCGAGTACAGCTATAACAATCGAATTCTTGAACCGACCGCTTTGAATGGTCAATCCTCGCAACCACTTTTCTGGAACCAAGTGTGTAATTTGGCGCTCTTCAATGGATTTGCCTTTTCGATTCTCAAGCCACTCATCAAAACTCATTCGCAGCAATGGGACCCACAAACCAGTCAACAAGAACGCAGCAAGGATACCCATGGCTGCTTCGATGCCGAAACTGCGCAAGGCCGCGATATCCGAGAAAAGATTGGCAGAGAACGCAGCCATTGTTGTGATCGATGTGAGCATGATGGCACGACCGACTCGGGTCAGCGTAATGGTGCCAGATTCTGAAGCACTCTTGCCGAGTTTACGTTCTTCTTTGTAGCGATGAAGAGCATGGAGCGAATCATCGATACCTAGAGCGAGAACGAGAATTGGTAGCAGATTTGAGAATTGTGAACGTGCGATGATGTCCCATCCAAAGAGACCTGTAAGGTTCGAGATGTGGCCGATGAATCCCTGCATCCACAACAGAGCTCCACCCAAGGCAACAACGACGATGGCCACATCGCTTACTCGCCTCAAACTGACATAGAGGAGTCCGAGAATAATCAATCCCATCAATGCAATGAGTCCTGTGGAAGATTGAAGTTCCCGGTTGACTTCAACATTGACGCCTTGTCCAACAAGCAACGTGAGGGAAGCTCGATCATGGGAGCGAAGATGACCTTCGAGATCCATGTAGGTCCATTCGACCGAACATCCAGCACCCTCCTCTTTCTTGAGTTCAAGACAATACTCTTCTGAATATTGAGGTGGATGAAGAACCAGTTCGTTGTTGGCCAATCGATAACCGCCGATGACCAAACCTTCGTCGGACGTTCTGATGGATTTCTCTTGTTTCGCATCCTTCCAGACAATCTCCCAACCACTCTCTTCAAGCGAAGCGCGGTCGAGTTGAACCAAGAGCCATGAGGCAGAACCGCTCCAGCGGCCGTATCCTGTGTATTCGTTTTGCCAGTTGCCTTCTGAATCAAGTGAACCACCGATTGGGCCCTGCTGAATCGAAGTAATGTCGGAGACGAACCCACGGTCCAATGAGATCCATCGTAGGAAGTCGTTGTTGCTTCCCTCAGCCATTCGTGCTGCAGCCATATCGATGTGGGCTTGTGTAACGTTCACATCGTCAAAACTCAAGCAATCGAGAGGAAAACAATCGGTCCAATTCGTCGGTGCCGGTGTGGGAACGCCGAGCGGGGAAAGTCCTGGCTGAGTCAGAATGGACGTATTGTTCATGAAACCCCGGAAGATGTCCGCAAGGGACATAACGCCTGTTGTTTGGTGGCCTGTCACTTCGTTTACTAGTGGTTTGAGCGACTGGCCCAATGGATGCTCTTCGACCAGTTTTGCTTTCTGATCAATTTCTTTGAGAATTGTAAGGTTGAGAATTCCTCCATCCGGTTCTGAAATACCAACCCATGGCTCTCCCGCCTCGATGATTTGGTCTGCTGGAGGAATGCTGGTGTAATCTGGGGTTCCACCATCGATGGTCGATGCAGGTTGCCATGTGCTCAAATCTTCAACCTCAGCTGGATCTCGAACAGAGACGACGAATCCAAGAATGATTTCGCTCGTTGGAAATTCTGTGTCAATGATGGTTTGAGCAGTCAGTTCTGGCGACTCCATCTCATAGGATTCCATATCGATTGGTTGGAGTGCTGTAAGAGCACCGGGGATCATGAATAATGTCAGTATGAATACTGCAATGTGGACTCGTTTCCGATGAGCAACCATGCCCTTTGAAAACCTCGCAAAACGAGTGTCCATGTGTTGAGGGATGACTTATCCTTCATGAATGAATGTATTCCAATCAGAAAGAAAACGAGCCTCATTCCTTCCAATTACCATGGAAGTTGTCAGCATTATCGACTCGAACGAATAAATCGAGAGCAGCCCACGTCAAGCTGTTGAAACCAGATGCCATGCCCTCAGGTCCGCCAGCTTTCGCCGTCATAAATTCAAACGTATCCGATGGAGAATGCCATTCTTGCCAGAAAGAGATGTCTCCTCCTGGGCTGAAGAAATTGAAGGTTGGATATCCAGCGGAGAAGAACGAACAATGGTCCGATGAACATGATTCAGCCTTTTGCCACATAATCGGATTGCCTTCTGTAGGCTGATAGGCTAGATTTTCATCGATGGATTCACCGACCCAATCAATCATTCGGTCCATGTTTTCATCGCTTGCACCTGCGATACTGATGCTCCAATCGTATTTGGTCGGTTCAAAAATATCTCCAGTTAACGGATCGATAAGGGGCTCGGTCAACGGTACAATTGGATAGTTGAGCGATACCATGTCGAAGTTCATGTAGGTTCGAACGGTTACGTTTTCCGGTAGGTTGGCAACATACGCCAATGAGCCGAGGAGTCCTTCTTCTTCACACGCCCACAACGCAGCCACAACCGTGTGGTCGAATTCCATTTGAGCGAGCGCCTGACCAACTTCAAGCGAAACCGTTGAACCTGAGGTATCATCGTTCGATCCTTCGTTTGTTCCTCCGCCAGGTGGTGTGAACATGTAGGCGATATCGAAGTGTCCTCCAATGACAATGTACTCGTCAGGATTGACGCGTCCCCAGTTGTATCCAACAATGTTGAGTTGGTCGGGATCATCTGGATATTGTGTTATTTCGACATGGTCAAAACCCATCTCCCACATCATTTCTTCTGCTTTTTCTGCAGCCACTTGATACGCTGCGCCCCCTTCGTGAAGCGATGCACTTGCACACCATCGATTGTTGTAATCTGTGGTGAGCATGTCAATGGTTTCGTAGGCTCTTCGACCATCAACGAGCATGTATTCTTCGCTGTCTGTTAGCGGCAGTGTTGCATTCCAGATGTCTTCTCCTGCGGTTATCGTCAGAGCAATATCGGATCGTTCTGAATCCAGAACAAGGAATGTTAAGCTCGTTTGAGAGGCTGCAAAGGTCATTTGAACATCGTCTCTCAACACACCATATTCGTCCATGAAGTAGAAGCCAGGACTTCGATTCATCGTCCAGTCAACATCAGAAGACACCTCGATTGAGAAATACTGGCCTCGAAGAACAGATTCGGGCGCAATAACAGAAAATTCAGTCGACTGAGCGGTCTCTACTTCTTCACCGAAACATCCGCTGAACATGGCCAGTACGATGGTCGCTGCGAGGAAAATAGGGCGCATTGGATTGAGGTTAATACGCTTCCATTTAGCGATTCGCCTTAAATCCAACCGGATTCAAGAAGGCCAGTAAGGGCTACAAGACCCCAGAGAATCAACGGAGGAGCATTTTCCTTCCATGTCATCTTGGTCGGTTCTTTCGTCAAATCGAATTCCAATCCCATTGCGCAACAGACGACAAACCAGACCCATATCGGTCCAGCTATCATCAATGCCAGTCTTGCCTGTTCCTCACCGTCCATGCCAAAGGCAGCATACAGCATAGTTACCGAAGTTAGTAGAACAAAACCACCCATCATTTTATTGGAATCTTTGGACCAGTCGGTCGGCAGAATGACTCCAACAACTGCGTGAATTAGCGCCACCAAAACTAACCATGTTTGAGGATCACTTAGTGTATCCATCATACTTACTCACCTGATTCTTCTGCATCGTCCTTGTGCATGTATCCTGCGACACCCAACAAGATTACCAGTAGCATCACAATTAATGGAATTAATGTTGCTGCTCCACCTGATGTGCCGTAGTCATGTCTCTGGGTCATGAAGCCCATACCGCCACCGATGACCACAACAATTGTGCCTGATGCTGCCATAGCAATTTGAGACAATGCTTTTCCTTTTACTACCAAGCCAGTAGTAATCGCCATGATACCTAGAGGGATCAAATGCAACGCCCACATTTCCTCATATGCAGCCTCATTTCCTTTGATGTTATCCTCGCCCCATGATGTCTTGGCGACTTCTTCTGAACCGGCTATATTGCCGGATGCAAGCAGTATCACCAATATTCCTAAGCCAATCAACCAGCCTTTCGGATTCAATATTTCCTTTGCGTCCATAACGTTCACGTCAAGACGAAATCTATACGTAGAGCATTTAATTCTTTAGCCAGTAGTTTCGTCCGAAAAGAGGATTTATTCAACGTTTTCAGTTGGCAAACCTTCTGCAGACCAACCTTTCGTTCCACCTTCAAGGATGGTTACATTGGTGAAACCATACTCCGCAAGAACGCTTGCTGCAATGGATGCCTGGCCGCCACCAGCACATGTGAAAACAATCGGTTGGTCTGTGGATTGGAATGTTT
>JAAZUV010000218.1 GCA_018623995.1 Methanobacteriota archaeon | reverse complement strand
GTATGGATTTGGAAGCCACACTCCAACGGTTCGAAGAAGGTTCGAAGTTGCTTGAACGATGCCAAACTGAGTTGAAAGAAGCAGAAGGACGACTCGAAAACCTGCGACTCCCCGAAGCAGAAGCAATGATCGATGAGGCGAAGAAAGAATGAATCGTTTGCAGAAGAAACTTCAACGTCGCTTGGTTAAAGCGATGGGGAACTGGCAAGAACCTCACATGGACAAGCCGTTAACCGAATCGAAGTATGTTCAAGCAGTCAACATCTCCGAACAAGGAGATGTTCAGATTCGATATCAACCATCAAGACCACATTGTCCATGCTGTCTTGTCGATGCACGCGCACTACGTCGTCATCTTGCAGACATCAAAGGAGTGAATTCCCTTCAACTCGACATTGTTGAGGTGCCTGCATCGGAACGTTGGACACGACTGGTTAACGATTGACGCCATTGCAAATAGAAGTAGGCCGGGATGGTCCACGCTAGGATGGAAATCAGCCACGTAATAATCGACCCCAATACGGGCCCAAGCATTGGAAACAAAACGATGGCAGCAACTGCATACACTCCAACACTTGCTCCACCCAACATCATTGGTCCGGCTGCGCCTTGTGGAACATCTTGGCCTTGAGCAAGCCATAATGCAATCATCGACGTCAAGAAAATCGCAGGGAACGTGCTAACCAAACCTGAGACGAATGGATAGGACAAACTCGAGAACCATACAGCGATTCCAATGGCTGTTGCAGCCGCAGAACCACGTAAAACGAGGATCGATGGCCGAACTGAACGACTTCCTTTCGGTGCTGGGCGTGACGTCCATGTGGTCCATATCCCAAGACTGATGAGGAACCCTAACCCGAAGATTGCGAAGGAAAGTGCAGTGATTCCTGAGGATTGCAGTTCACTCGAAACAAGAAGACCAAGACTTCCAATTAGCATCCATACGACCAGCGAGAGAATGGTTGTTCCCATCAAAGAGAGACCAAGCCTTTGCGGAGCATGAATCCATACTAAGAGGAAGATTGCATTGACCATCATCCCGAGTGGAACAATCGACATCGATTGGGCAAATTCTGCTTCTCCGGAAATACTGAACATGCCAAGAGCAGCGGGAACGATGGTCGTTGGAATTGTTGCAAGAACACCTCCAGTACGGCCTCCAAATTTTTCAATGGCTATCGTGACCAGAGTTGCTACAATCCCCGCAAACAACGCAGAGAGTAGAATCGAGGTAAGCAACATGGTCACTCAAACGGATCGATATGGACAATTTGCTCGATGTCGATACGCGAATAACCGCGCTCTCGAGCATTATCGGCTGCTTTCATCAGCATTCGGCGAATCCATCCGAAGGCCATCAATGCACTCAATCGGTTCACTGAGTCGATGAAGTACATTGGATCACGTCCAAGATTCGCATGCTTGCGGATATCATTTTCGAGTTCAGAAACCATGTCACCATAGGTCAACAAGAGATCTTCAGCAGCGTCGTCTGTAATGGTCATCTTCGCATGTGTCCTCGACATGGATTTGACATGCGTCATCGTGATGATTCCTCCACGAACTTCAACACCTTCTTCTTCATGTTGTTCTTCATCTTCTTCTTCCGAAGAAGTTCCTTTACCCATGGAATGGAGAGCAATTTCAAGATGTCGAGGCTTGATTGTTGAGACCCGATCTCGACTTGCAGCCTCTTCGCAATTTCGCATCAATCGTGCAAGGAACTTCTCGAGATGTTCGATTCCGCCCTGAACCGCTGCAGAACCAACCGACTCAACATGCTTGATTCGATCGATCATAAGTTCACGCGTTCGATTGTAATTCAATCGAGTTCGTTGTGCATCATCGAGTGTTTTTCGTTCTGCATCGTTGTCAAGTGTTGCAGCTTCCATCATCGGCACAAGACGGTCCAGTTCATCACAGACCAAGTTGACAAGAGAATCCTTGACTGCTCCTGCAATCCTCATCGACTGTATGTGGACGCTACTGAACCGATGTGACTTGGAGCGTATGGCTTTGCCGGCATAGGGCATGCTCACATTCCACCTCTTTGAACACACCGTGATGAAAGGTTCCTACCATTCTGTGAGCCATGGCCAAGCCGTATCGGCTGTGACCGCACGCATACCATCTTCATCACGAATCCACGTATCTTCTGAACCAATACTTCCCTCAGCATAGACCAACTTTGGTTCAATCGCCATGGTCCCACCAACGGGGAGTGGGCGGTCGAATCCTGCTGCAACAACAGGTGATTCGTCGAGTTGCAAGCCAACAGAATGGCCAAGGAATTTGGATTGGTCCGGTTGCATTCCCATGAGATGTTGCTCATGACCAAGTTCGTGAGCGAGAGTTTGCCCTTCAACCCAAGCTTGGCTACACAACCCACCTTTATGGAGAACGTTCACTACTGCGTCCTTCACTGCAATCATATCATCAAGGCGCTGATGCCATTCTTCAGATAGTGAGCCAAGGGAGAACATGCGAGTCATATCGACAACATAACCGCGATGAACGTGAACGAGATCGACAAGTACCGGTTCATTTGGTTTGATTTTGTTAAATCCTGAACCCATGCCTGCAAGAGGATGGGGTCCTGAACCACCTACTGCGGAATCGAAGAACGACGGAACCCCTCCGGCTCGCCCTGAAACAATAACTCCACGATTGCATTCCAATGGGAAGCGGCGCATTTGGACTT
>JAAZUV010000055.1 GCA_018623995.1 Methanobacteriota archaeon | reverse complement strand
CAAACAATTCCCCTTCAAGTTTTGAGTTGTCCTCCAAATCCGATTCAAATGTGGACATGAGCGCCAAGAAGATGGAACCCGTGTATTGATTTCCGATTAGACTTGAGGCACGTTGTCCCTTTTCGATGCGTTCTTTGTGGAAGTCCATGTATTCAGGTGTCTTGGAGATGGCACGACGATATCCATCCATCTCTTTTTCCCAAGCTATGGTGGCTTCAGGATCATCAGATTCTGGCTTCTCTGGTTGTTCGCCAATCTGTTCGATGACGCTTGGCCACATTGGCGTATTCATGCGATCGTGACGGAACACATCAGGGAACATTCTCTTGGCTTGGAATGCATAAGGAAGGTGCATGATGATGCGAGACCATTGTTCTGTAAACTGCGTATCGAGTTCAGGGTCCCATCGCTTTTGCTTGATGGCTCGCTGACTGAAATTGTGGAACGCTTGTCGAACAGCTTGTTGGTAACATCGATTTGAGAATTGACCATCGAAAACAGGTTCATCTCGGTGGACGCTGACGGATTCTTCACCATGTGCAAAGATTCCGAGACGACGGACAGTCGACTCAGGAAGATGCTTGACCATACGCTCAACGATTCCTTTCTTGACCGATTGGCCAGCCTCTTGGGCCAGCGTCATGACGTTGGAAATCACGGAACGGATGCTGACGTTTCGTCGTGGCTTGAAGAAATCGTGAACAGGTGTTGTTGATACACCCCAGCAATCAGGTACTTCGAGAAGTCGAGGGTTTTGACGAATCAACAAGGCGCCTCCACCAGCACCTTGCGTGTATTCTCCACTGGATTCAAGATCGTACTTTGCGTTGTCTGAGAAGATGACAATACCGATGCGGTCATCTTCCTCGCTCGAGCGAGCAGCCCAGTCAAGTGTGGTGTGAAGGGCATCGACTGCACCAATGCATGCAAAGGTCATGTCGACAACGTCACAATTCCGGAAGCAATCCTCACCGAATCGGTCTTGGTACCGTTGTGTGAGCATATCGAGGATGTAGGTTGCAGTAGGTTTTGCACCATCAAGGGCCGATTCTGTGCCGAGATACATTCGTCCAATGTCTCGTGGATCGATGCCGTTTCGGTCGATCAACCGCATGACGGCCATGGCCCCCATGGTTGCCGTATCTTCGTGGACATCGGGGATGGCCATCGCCTTCAACCCGAGTCCTTTGTTCAACTTTCCATAGTCTGCACCACGCATTTCTGCGAAGTCACGCATGTCCATGTACAAGCGAGGAAAGTGAATCGCAATATCGTCAATCCCAACGTTGACCATGCTCGTCCGGCAATTTTAGCATATTTATATGCTGGTTCTCGATTGAACCCGCACAAATCGACTTATCGACGGTCCGGTGCAGTACCATCAAGGCTGGCCTGAACATCATCAGGAACGCTGATTTCCTGTTTTGCCCATAGAACATCGTCGATGCGGAGAACGGCAACGGTAGCCTCGCTTGCACCCGAAATGGCTTGTTCGAGAACTCGTGCAGGTTCAACGATGTTGGAACTTCGCATGTTCTCGGGTTGGCGGGTAATGACGTTCAAACCAATGCAATCATCGTCTTCTTTGGTCTGAATAGATACGATCTGGAGCAAGGTATCGATGGAGTCCATACCAGCATTTTCAGCGAGAACACGTGGAATGGTTTCCAATCCATCAGCAAATGCTTCGATGGCGAGTTGTTCTCGGCCAGGGACGGTTTCAGCATATCGGCGTAATCGACGAGCTAAGGCGATGTACGTTGCACCTCCACCTGGAATCAATTGTGGATTTTCCTTCAATCTGCAAGCAACACCAAGTGCATCAGCAAAGCATCGTTCAACTTCTCCGACGACGGTTTCGGTGCTTCCTGTTGCAACAAAGGTTGCACCTCCTTCATCCGTCTCAAGAACCCAATGATCAACGTCGCCCCATCGCTCACATTTGCTTGAGATGAAGACGCCAACATCTTGTTCTTTCGCCTGATGAATCGAAGGCACAAGTCGTGCTCCACATCCCCGTGCGAGAAGTTCGAGATCGCTCTTTGCAACTCGGCGGAATGCCTTGATACCTGCTTCTGAGAGATGTGCATGCATGCTATCATCAATCCCTTCTCGGCACGCAAGAAGCGTTACATCAAGGTCAACGAGCATCTTGACTTGGTCAAGCAAGCGTTGTTGTTCCGCATCTCGGAACGATTGCAGAACGCTTGTGGACGTAACATTCAGTTGAACATCGGTCGAAAGTGAACGAAGTTCAAGGCCTCCATCGACCAAGAGAATGGACCCTGCTCCGAGAGAAGAAGGCATCTCGACATGTGCTCGTTTCTTTGAAAGAGCAAGACCTGTAATGAGTTTGGATTCTTCAAGGGCAGGACCAGTGCGGGTGATGACTTTGACGCGTGTTGGATCTGCTACCATGTTTCCATCAGATTCCATGGCAATGGCTTCAGCGGCTTCAACAGCACATGCAGAAATGGTCGATTGCATCTTTTGGTGGAGTTTACCCGCAAGCGATGTCCTCGTTGCAGAATGAATGTCATCGCGACTTGCCTCGAATGCGAGGGAATCCAAATGTTCCTTGCAATACGCTTCTGCCATGCGATAACCACGAGCAATCGTTGCAGGATGAACGCCTTGTACGACGAGGTGCCATGCGTTTTGCAACCATTCGGCAGCTAGGAGAACCGTCGAGGTTGTTCCATCTCGAACGGTTTGATCTTGCGCAGCACTGGCAGCGATGAGCATGTGCGCAATCGGATGCTCAACCTTTGCCGATTCAAGGACGGTGATGCCATCGTTCGTGACCATACTGCGCCCTTCATCATCGACGAGCAGTTTGTCAAGACCTTTTGGTCCAAGTGTTGAGCGTACTGCACCAGCAAGGGCCATAGCAGCCTGGATGTTCTTGCGAAGAGCGTCCCGCCCAGTCGTACGGTCCGTTTCCTCAAGGATCGGAACATCGCTCATGGTCGCACCAACGGAGACCTACACATAAGGTCGATGTTCAGTCTTCTTCATCAACAACTTCGAAATCAGCATCGACGACGTCATCGCCTTCAACATTGATCGAACCATCACCTTCGTTGTTTTCTGCTTCTGCCATCTCTGCAGCAGCAGCCTCGTACAACTTGGATGAGATAGCGTGCATTGATTCCTCAACTTCCTTGACCTTGGCTTGAATGGCAGCCTCGTCCATTGCTTCGTCATCGATTGGCTTACCATCGGCATCTTGGACGAGCGCCTCAAGTTCTGTGAGTTTCTCTCGAACAGGTTCAAGATCGGACGCATCGAGTTTGTCTTCATTTTCGTCAAGTGTTCGTCGTGTTTGATAGACGATTTGGTCGGCCATGTTTCGCAATTCAATCTTGGCCTTTCGTCGCTTGTCCTCTTCTGCAAAGGATTCTGCTTCAGCAATCTTTGCCTGGATTTCATCTTCGGAAAGCGAGGTTTGGGATTCAATCTTGATGGATTGTTCTTTGCCTGTACCCATGTCTTTGGCACTGACGTTGACGATACCGTTTGCATCGATGTCGAAGGTAACCTCAATTTGAGGAACGCCACGTGGAGCCGGAGGAATGTCCGTCAGGTGGAATTGACCGAGTGTTACGTTGTCCTTGGCAAACTCACGCTCGCCCTGCAAGACGTGGATTTCAACAGCAGGTTGGTTGTCGCTTGCTGTCGAGTAAATTTCACTTCGTCGTGCAGGAATGGTTGTGTTTCGCTCAATCATGGTCGTGGTAACACCGCCAAGTGTTTCGATACCAAGAGTCAATGGTGTGACGTCGAGAAGGAGGATGTCCGAAACATCGTCATCGCCAGCGATGATACCAGCTTGGAGTGCAGCACCCATAGCGACGGCTTCGTCAGGGTTGATGCCCTTGTACGGAGCCTTACCTGTTTCCTTCTCGATGGCCGATTGAACAGCAGGAACACGTGTAGAACCACCAACGAGGATGACCTTGTCGACATCGCCCTTCTTGACGCCAGCGTCCTTCATGGCTTGTCGTGTTGGCGCCATTGTATCCTCAATGTGCTTTGCAATGAGGTCCTCGAATCGTGCACGAGAAAGTGTAATGTCGAGGTGCTCTGGGTTTCCATCCTTCATGGTGATGAACGGGAGATTGATTTGCGAGGATTGTGTTCCTGAGAGTTCAATCTTCGCTTTTTCAGCAGCTTCCTTGAGTCGGCTCATGGCTTGGTTGTCCTTGGATAAATCGATACCAGTTTCACGCTTGAATTCACTGACCAGCCATTCGATGATACGCTCGTCAAAGTCGTCTCCACCGAGTTTGTTGTTTCCTGCGGTTGCTTTGACTTCGATCTGTGGTTGTCCATCAACGTCGTAGATTTCGAGGATGGAAACGTCGAAGGTTCCACCACCAAGGTCGTAGACGAGAATTGTTTGGTCATCGCCCTTGTCTGCTCCATAGGCAAGGGCAGCAGCGGTAGGTTCGTTGATGATGCGGAGAACGTCCATTCCAGCAATTCGTCCAGCATCCTTGGTTGCCTTTCGTTGTGCATCGGTAAAGTAAGCTGGGCATGTAATGACAGCTTGCTTCACTTCGTGACCGAGGTAGGCCTCAGCGTCAGCCTTCAACTTCTGCAGAATGAATGCAGAGATTTCTTGGGGCGTGTAACTGGTCCCATCGATGTCGGTCTTCCAGTCGGTTCCCATGTGTCGCTTGACGGAAATCATGGTTCGGTCTGGGTTGGTCACCGCTTGTCGCTTGGCTGTGATACCAATCAAGCGTTCACCGTCTTTGCTGAATGCAACGACGGAAGGGGTTGTTCGTGCGCCTTCTGCGTTAGCGATGACGACGGGCTCTCCGTTTTCGATGGTCGCTACACAGCTGTTGGTTGTTCCTAGGTCAATTCCGATTACTTTGCTCATGTTGTTCATCTCCTTTTCATAGAATTGGGATTCCTCCATCATCGTCGTCATCGTCGTCATCGTCCGCAAGGTCGATGGCAATGTCGCCGGTTAGGGGAATGGTATCGTCACCATCGTCCGATGGTGGAAGTGCTGCGAAGGCATCCTCTGGAGGAATCAATCGCAGGGTAATGTCGAGGATGCCATTGTTGAGCGTAAAGTCAACAACGTCCTCGCAAGCATGTGGAAGTTCAATGCGTGCAACAGGTGCAAGTTGAGTGGTTCGATGAACTTCAACGAGCATGCCTCCGTCGATAAGATTCAATTCGACTTGATCTTGTTCGAGTTCTTTCTTTGCGAAGTCAACGGTGATGGTCATGTTCCATCCTTCGAGGTAGACATCGTCTGCAGGTAGCACCATGTCGTCTTGCTCGTCACCCTCAGGCGTCTCAATTTCGACAGGGGAAGCATCGACACGAACGTCAACACCCATGTTCTTGAACAGCTCATTGAAATCCATACCCGGTTGGAAGAAATTCTGAAGATTACTCAAGTCAAAATTGAAGTTTACATCGCCTTTTGCAATGCGCTCTTCATCGATACCCATCTTCTCGAATTGTGAGCGGAATTGCTGGAGAAGGGAGCGCAGTTGCTCTCTGGACATGTTCATGCCCATGTTGGAAAGAAGGCGTTCGAGTTGATCCAACATCTTTTCTTCCCAGTCGTCACCTGCCATCGATTCCACCACTACTTAACCTGAGGTTACATAGTTGGGAGTGTGGTGGGGTATATGAATCTGACTTTCGATGCATTGCAAATTCAACTCGGAGTGCATATGCAGGGTGTAAATTTATGAAATGAGACACAAAGTCCTTTTCGTGCAAACCGACGAGGATGCCCCGGAACAAAGTCCGGTAAAGCCAAAATCAGTCGTCATTAACCTCCCTCAACATGAGAATCTTCTTTCTGCTGCACCAGCCACAAGGCCAGCAAATGGTCTTGCCATTCAACACACGGCTAAGACAATGCCAGAACAAAGCCAAAGAATTCTATTAACATCTGTTGCCCTTTTCATTTCTATGTTTTTCAATTGGGGGTATCAGTACTGGCTGAAATGGACGGTTGATTGGCCCGAAAATGGAGATGGAGGGGGATGGGATGATGGATCCCATACGAATCTTTGGAATTACATTGTTCATGGGGATTTCGCATCAGAGGGTGGGATTGGCTTGGTTGAAATGTTGAATTTCTTCCATCGATTTCAGATTTGGGGCGATGTAGCAGACTTGGCTGGAACGGTCTTCGTCTTGTTCATGATGCGTGAATTGATGCCATTCGTATTGATTGGAACACTTGTTTTTTGTTGGTCGAATCGAGAAAGAGAGGAGGAGTTCTTTCAAAAAGTAACAATGTTTTGGGTAGGGTACTTCACCGTCATGACCATTCAGCTTTCTCTAATTACAATCCAATTTTCTGGACATGATTATTGGGAATTTAACGCACTCTTGGATTGTTTTGGATTCTGGTTAGCAGGATTTGCAGGTTTACTTCTCCATCCAAAACGCATTCCTATTCCTGAAAATTTTGGTTTCCGCAAGGACACATTCACTCCCCACCTCAATCAGCCAGAATGGACACAAACTGCACATGGTATGACAAATGCGCCAAAGCGTGAAGCCAACTTCCTCGTGTTTGCCGGGCTCTATTTTCCTTTAATCTACCACTTCATCACCGTCACTGCAGTAATGGGTGGAGGCGATGATGATGCGCTGTTTCTAGGCATCGTCTTACCAATTGTTGGCCTCCTGGTAGGAATTGGTGTGTATCGCCTTGAATTTTTGAAAGGTTTTGGAATTCACCTCGGCTATTCCATTGGTTATGGATTCATGGCTTATGTCTTGATGATCATCGGATTGTTGGAATCAGTTGTCGATGCCTTGGAGGAAGGTACCATTCTTCTCTTCTTTGTAGTTGCTTTCATTATGCCAATAAGGTATCATCTGAAAAGCAAGCACATTCGGGCGCTTGGAGCGACCTACACCATACCACTAACGATATGGATCATGTTCATTGGGTTAATCATCGGTTGGTTTCAGGTCGATGGCTTCTTTTAATCCATCAATCTGAGTTTCTTTTCGAAATGAGTTCGTCAATTTTCAAATAAATCGTAGTTTCATAACCAACGATCTTCTTCACAACTGGATTCGTTGTTGGACCATCCTCTTTCAGAATTGGAACCATGGATGACCAAACACCTTCGCCCTTAACCCGTGAATATATCGCAGCCGAAACGTGTGTTGCAATCATTACATAACTCAATGTTGCACTGAATTCATGAATTGCAAGAGTTCCGTCTTGCAAAGGCCCAGATTTGATGTCTTGACTGTACAATGCAGCGATGATCAGTCCAGACAGAGGGAGAAGAATCAACGCAGCATACATGCCTCTGTGGACCGATTTTGCAATGAATGTATGAATTCGATGCGGTGTATGTGTAGCTCCTTGAAAGGTCTTGAATCGCCGCATATATGTGAATCGCAGAATGACAATCAACAAGAAAACGGCAGCAAAAATCGTTTCAAAAACCAACAAAGCCTGATCTTCCAAGGCTTCGATATCGTCCACTTGTTTGAAAATTCCATACGCATACAATGGAATAAACGTCCAATGAATGAGTTTTGCAATGAATGTGTGTGACTCCTGCATACAAAACCGCATTCCACCAAGTCGTATTTCAAACTAGAGTTGGTGGATTAACCTCCGTGTGTACATGGGTAGCGTTCAATATGGCCCATAGAGAACCCTTGTCAACCGACGAATTGAATGCAAGGGTGTTTAGCATAACCCCTAGTCAACATTTGGAACCCAGTTACACACTTCTCGTGTATTGGGGGTTCTGACGAGTACTTGCTCAAAAAAATCCCAGCTTAATATCCATGACCAAATCACATGTTACTAATCCCATTCATTAGCCATACCAAGAATGGAATCATCAATATTAACCCCGATAGTAAAGTACCATACATCATAACTCTCTTTTCGAAGTAGTATTCAATAATCAGAACCCCAAGCGCCACTAATGGTGTAATCACTAAAGTAAAGATAGCCTTCTTTGCACCGCTTGAACCTTCAGGTTCAATAAATATCACATAAAGTAAGCCAAAAATTGCCGGTATGAGTGGCGCAAAGAAGCCTATCAGAAAGGGCCACAAACGCGAGGATTGTCTATCAGATTCCATAATGTCGGTACTTAGGATTTGATTAATTTAATTTTTAGCCCTGCACGATAGCGCTCATTTTTGCAAGGGTGCCCCTTGTATGCATATACGTATACATGGGTACCCTCTGCCTACCCATTCAATCAGAGGGGGCCCTTTGCTAAGTAAGTCGAAATTTAATCTTAAGCAACT
>JAAZUV010000054.1 GCA_018623995.1 Methanobacteriota archaeon | reverse complement strand
CCTCCTCCGTCACTGAATTCGTCAACGTGCATCCGCAAATCGAGACCACCTCGGCGTGAGGCACGGAGTATGTCTTCAGACTGTTCGATTGAAAACCATCCGGGCTCACAAAATACATCTGCGGATTCTGCCAATTGAGAATCCAATACCGCAGGTAATTGATCGGACAGAATTTCCTCAGTGTAAGACGCATAGGTTTGATCTGGTGTGACGGCATGAGCGCCCATCCACGTTGAGTGAATGGATGGTAAATTTGATTCAGATTTGAGATGGTTGACAACGTTCAGTAGACGCAATTCATGTTCTGTTGATAATCCATATCCTGATTTTGCTTCAACAAATGTTGTGCCATTACGTAGTGCTTCCAATAAACGTGACCTGCCAATGTTCAACAATTCTCCATCACTACTTCTGCGAGTCGAGGAAACAGTTTGCATAATACCTCCACCCATACCTGCAATTTCTGCATAGGAATGGCCCTTCATCCGCAAGTTGTGTTCGTTAAATCGATCACCCGACCATACCAAGTGATTGTGGGAATCGATAAAACCAGGAACAATTGCTTTACCACCAACATCAACGAATTTCGCATCAGATGATTCAAATTCCTCTGTTGATTCCACTAATGCTTCTATTCTGTTACTATTTACAACAATAGATTTACCAAAAGTTATTTGTGAATTATCATCCATGGTTTGCAACGAACCAATGTTGTGAAAGATGGTTCGCATGGTTGGGGGAATAGGTGAGAGTTGAAGAACAATCGCATGCAGGGTGGTCCATGGACGAAGGCAAATGGACCATAGGAATTGAGTCCACTGCACATACATTCTCATTTGGTCTTGTGGACCCGAACGGTATCCCCTATCCATCTGTTGGAGATACTATCAAGCCGCTAGAGGGGGGCATACATCCTCGGGAGGCGGCTGATCATCACCGGGATTATGCAGCAGAATTGTTTACACGTGTCTTAGATTCTCAGAATTTGACATCGAATGATATTGGAGCCATTTCTTATTCTCAAGGTCCTGGCTTGGGACCATGTCTGCGCATTGGCGCATCCGTCGCTCGTACACTCTCAAGCAAGTTGGATGCGCCACTCATAGGCGTCAATCATTGTGTCGCACACATCGAAATTGGACGACAACAATGTGACTGCAATGATCCTGTTTTGTTGTATGTCAGCGGAGGCAACACGCAAGTTATTGCTAAGTTACAAGGCAAATATCGCGTTTTGGGAGAAACACTGGATATCGGCATAGGAAATATGTTGGACAAGTTTGCTCGTCAACAAGGAATTCCGTTCCCTGGTGGACCGGTTATTGAAAAGCTAGCGAAGGAGTACATCGATGGGCATCCAAATGCGACACTCGATGGTCTTGAGTTACCGTATCCTGTACGAGGCATGGATCTTGCATTTTCTGGAATACTAACCGCTGCTCAGAGACTCATTGAGAAAGGACATTCACTCGGTGCAGTCTGTTGGTCTCTCCAAGAACACGCCTTTGCAGCATGCATCGAAGTTGCAGAACGAGCTCTTGCGCACAGTGGCAAAAAAGAAGTCTTACTTGGCGGAGGAGTTGCATGCAACAACAGATTGAGAGAGATGTCCACTCTCATGGCACACGAGCGGGAATCGACGTCTCATGCGCCACCAAGGATGTATTGCATTGACAATGGTACGATGATTGGCCTCCTTGGTTACATCGAATTGAAGACTGGCCGAAAAACTCCATTTGAATCCAGTGGCATCGATCAATACATGCGAACGGATGACACGATTGTTAACTGGAGTTAGACATAGTTAGCGGATTGTTTTTAACGAGTCGACCGAGAGAATTGATTATTGGGGGATTTATAATTCGAGACCGACGCAGAAAACCGGATGAGCCTTTCAATCCATTTGCTGCAAATGCGAATCAAGTTCGCCAAAAGAAGAGGAACGAACGTAGTCAATCCAACTCCCCTGGGTCGTCGAGCCAAAATCGGGTTGAACCTCGACAAACTGTTGATGCGAGCGAATTCCGAAAGAAACAGGAAGAAGCTCGAAAGAAACTTGGCGCACAACATCCGCCAGCTGCCCCTACTACGCAAAAACCAGCCGTTCAGGCTAGTGCACTGAATGCTACGACTGATACACAATCCGTTCAACAAGTATCCCGTGCCGATCGGTTGGCCGAACTTCGCAAGCAATCTCAAGAGTCTGTAAAGAAGACTGAATCTATTCTTGAACCAGAAACTGCTATTGCTGAAGCAGAGCCACAAATCACGGTCGAAGTTGCTGTTGAATCCGATGTAGAGAAACCAACAGAGATTGCAACGCCAGAGGTTGTTTCTGAAATTCAGGCGGAAGAGTCAATTCAAGCCAAGAACGTTTTCAAACAAATTGTTACCAAGACACCGAAAAAACGTGAACATCGACGACGACGAAAATCGAAGCACGATGACACAGGCGGTGGACGACAACCAAAGGTCAAGAAACTCAATCGTCAGAGGTACAACGATTACAAGTACGCAGCACGTGATATACTCGAAGATGAGAGGGTTGCTGACGAACATCGGTCCAACCTATTAGGTCAGATTTGGGCTAAAGGAGAACGGATCGGAATTGAAGCATCTCTTGAATTCATTTCTGAAAAAGAGGAACAACTCATTATTGATGAAGAGATAGCCCAACGACTAAGAGACCTCGTTAAGGCCCTTACAACAAGGAGATGAACCCATGACAACCGTAGAAAAAGACGTCGTAGCAAGAGTACATTACACAGGAACACTACCAGAAAGTGGAGAAGTATTCGATAGCAGTGAAGGACGTGACCCACTTACCTTTCTCGTAGGTCACAAACAAATGATTCCAGGTTTTGAAGAAGAACTCATGGGTGCTAAGAAAGGTGAGCGTCGAACGTTCACACTGGAACCAGAGCGCGCCTACGGCGAGAAGATCCCAGAGGCAATCCAACAAATTCCAATTGGTATGTTTGGGGATATAGCACCTGAGCCAGGGATGACACTGATGTCCGATGTCGGTCCTTTCAACGTTGTATCTGTCGACGGGGAGACGGTAACGGTTGATTTCAATCACAAACTCGCAGGTGAAACCCTTCAATTCAGTGTCGAAGTTGTTGATGTACGCGCAGCAACTGCAGAAGAAATCGATCACGGACATGCACACGGTCCGGGCGGCGTTGAACACTGAAATGCGAGGCTTGATGAAGCGTCTCACCATGGACAGAATATGGTCGAGTTCAGAAAGTCCAATTGGGAAACCCTTGGTGGGCTTCCAATACCAGCGTATTATGCGCCGAGTGACAATGTAGAGCGTCCAGGTCATCCGCCCTACACGCGAGGCATTCACGAGAACATGTATCGGTCGCGATTGTGGACCATGCGACAATATGCTGGATTTTCATCAGCTAAAGAGACCAATGAGCGGTTTCGTTTGCTTTTGGAACGAGGGCAAAAAGGGCTATCGGTCGCCTTTGATTTACCGACACAACTCGGACTCGATGCAGATGATCCACTTAGCGAAGGAGAAGTTGGTAAGGTCGGCGTATCCATCTCCTGCTTGCAAGACATGCGTGATCTTTTCGCAGATATACCACTGGATAAAGTCTCAACATCGATGACCATCAATGCCCCAGCGATGATTCTACTAGCGATGTATTGTGTGGTTGCAGAAGAACAAGGTGTTTCGAGTGAATTGATTTCAGGAACCATTCAAAACGACATACTCAAGGAATACATTGCTCGAGGAACCTATGTCTTTCCACCGGAGCATTCGATGCGATTGATCACAGATATCTTTGAACACTGTTCGTCTCACATCCCTAAATGGAACACAATCTCAATATCGGGTTATCACATTCGGGAAGCAGGCTCGACTGCAGTTCAAGAACTTGCGTTCACCTTATCCAATGCGCTGGCTTATGTTGAATCTGCGTGTACGAAAGGTCTGGATGTCGACACATTTGCTCCACGCCTTTCATTTTTCTTCAATTGTCACAATGATTTTTTGGAAGAGGTATCTAAATTCCGAGCAGCCCGTCGCCTTTGGCATGATTTGATGGTTGAACGGTATGCACCATCTCACAAACGATCAACTCAACTTCGATTCCATACTCAGGTTGCTGGTGTATCATTAACCGCTCAGCAACCATACAACAACATCAGCAGAGTAACAATCCAAGCATTGGCTGCTGTTTGTGGAGGAACACAAAGTCTTCACACAAATAGTTTCGATGAGGCATTAGGGCTTCCCACCGAGGATAGTGCCACAATTGCTCTACGCACACAGCAAATTATTGCCGAAGAGTCGGGTGTAGCTGATGTGGTCGATCCGTTTGCAGGATCGTATCATATCGAGGCCTTAACCAACGAAATTTACGACAAATCCAAAAAAGAAATTGAGAAAATTGAATCGATGGGTGGTGCGCTTCGAGCCATTGAACAAGGATACCAACAGCAAGAAATCCACTCAACCGCCTACAGATACTTCAACGAAATCGAGCGAGGAACACGGCGCATTGTTGGCGTTAACCACGGAACAATGGAAGAAAAGGTACAGATAAAACCAATGAAATTGAATCCAGTGGTTGCCGAGCATCAAAAATTGCGTTTGGATGAACTCAGAAAAAATAGGGATGAAGCAAAAGTTCGAGAAATTTTGGGTTCAATCACAGATGCATCTAGGACAAGTGAAAATTTGTTTCCAATGGTATTGGAAGCAGTACGTGCAAATGCTACCCTTGGCGAAATAATGCAAGCCATGAAGGACGTATTTGGTACGTATTCTGCACCCAGCGGATTCTAGGTGATACAATGAAACAGAAAATCACGATTGATCATATTGGAATTGCAGCAAACAGTCTTGATGCGGGGAGTGAGTTTTGGAGACTACTTGGACTCATAGAACAGGGAGATGACGAACTCGTAGAAGAACAAGGGGTAGTCACACGATTTTTCCCTCTCGATTCACAGGGTAGTGAAACGACCAACATCGAAATTTTGGAAGCAACAGGACCAGACACACCAATTGGTCGTTTCCTTAGCAAAAGAGGCCCTGGTATCCAACAGCTTTGTTTGGCTGTTGATGATTTAGAATCGATGATTGCACACCTCATGGCAAATGATATTGTCATGATCGATGAAACGCCTCGTACTGGTGCCCACAACTCCGTGATTGCATTTGTTCACCCGAAAAGTACTGGTGGAATTCTAGTTGAATTGAAACAGCGTTGAGAGCATAAGTAAACAGAATGCTCATAATTGTCCTCTGGTTAAGGCGTACGATGAGAACTTGTGTTGACCAAATCATGGCGCTACCGCACATCGCTGGACCGAGAATCCGCAAGGAATCTGAATATCTCTCACAACAGTTGGAAACGTTGCGATACAACGGTACAATCAGCAATGAAGCATTCCTCGATGCAGGTGCAATACAAGGAGCATTCGAGTTGATTGGAACATTAGTGGAGATGGGTATACCCCAAAAGGAGATTCTTCAAGAATTGCGTAATACGCTCGACCGTGCAAAGCGACTCGAAGAGAAGCATCCTGGGCTCGATTTCGCAGTAGAGAGCGGTCGTGCATCTTGAGTGTGTTCCACATGGAACCGTTGTTGAAGCTAACCAATGTCAAAAAATCATTTGGAGACATCCATGCGATTGAGCAAGTGAACCTCGACATTCACAAGCAATCCGTCATAGGACTTGTAGGAGGAAACGGTGCTGGGAAGACAACACTTCTCCGACTCATGTCTGGCGTGTATCGGCCAACATCAGGCTCCGTAGAACTCGAGAACAATCGGCCCGTTTCAGAAATGCGCTCCGTCTTGGGCGTTGTTCCAGAGTCTACTGGTTTGTATTCCAAACTGACCGCATGGGAAAACATTCGCTATCACAGTAGACTTCACGGTATTGATGATCAGTTGGCATGGGATCGTACGTACCGATTTGCGAAACTCTTGGACATAGAACAATCACTTCATCGTTATACTGAGGGTTTTTCGCGTGGTATGAAACAAAAAACAGCGCTTTTACGTGCCCTTGCTCATGGCCCCCAAATCCTACTCCTCGATGAACCAACAGGTGGGCTCGATGTTACGTCTGCACGAACAGTTCGCCAACTTGTACGGAAATTGAAAGAGGAAGGTGGGACGGTGATCTATTCGACACATCATCTCGCAGAGGCCCAGCAAGTATGTGACCGAATCATCATCGTGCATAATGGATTCATACAAGCAGATGGAACACCTGAGGAATTGCTTTCTTTGACCGGTACTGAGTCACTCGAAGAAGCGTATGTTTCCCTGACAAGTGAAACAGCAAGGCCAAGAATGGAAGAAAACGAACAGCCATCCAAAATGTCCAGAATTTGGAGGCGTTTGTTCACTCCAAAGAAACAATTGGAGGTGAACGAGGATGAATAGTCGTAAACGAATCGTCATCGTTGCCAAAAAGGAAATAATTGAATTCATTCGTGATTGGCGCACGATTGTAGCACTTGTTCTTATTCCACTACTCTTGTTTCCATTGTTGTTTATTGCGTTCCCCGTTGTTATGCAAAACGAGGCCGCTGAGCTTAATCAGAAAACCGTTGATATTCTGATACAATCAAACGATATTGACGACTCCTTGGTTGATCTTATTGAGAATCAAACAGCAATGGTCGCCGTTTTGCCACTGGATGGAAATCTTTCCACGTTGTCCGACGCGGAAAATGATACGGAGGAGTTACGTAACCTCGAATACGATGCAATCCTGAGAATAGAATTACGAAATGACACATGGTATTATGCAATTTTGCACTTATCAACATCTGAACAATCCAATGAAGCAAGAAGTCGAATTTTGGATGTTCTCATCGATTGGGAAGATGATCTACGAACACAACGAATTGAATCAGCAGGCCTTGATGTCGAATCCACACTCGATCCGTTGCAATGGGATGGTCCAATCTCCAATGCTGATGTTGCTACAAAAGGAGAGCAAGCAGGCATGTTACTCTCCTTGTTTATTCCGTTCGTCTTAGCGATATGGACAGCGAGTGCTGCGGTACAACCTGCCATCGACATGACGGTCGGTGAACGGGAACGTGGTACGCTTGAATCCCTTCTGAGCTTACCACTCACAAGAACTGAGCTATTGCTTGGAAAGTGGCTAGCAGTTGTATCGATTACTGCTGTAGGGGTTACATTGCAGATTGGCGGACTATTGTTCGGTATCGCTTACCTTGCAAGTGACTTCATAGATGTACCATCACTCAGTTTTGCTGCCATCGTATTGCTCGCATTGGCTGTTGGTTTCTATGGCACAATGATAGTAGCGCTGTATCTGGCTTTGGCCATGCGATCGAAATCAGTGAAGGAAGCCGGATCCGTTCTCACACCGATCACGTTAGCGATGATTATGCCGATCTTGCTTACACAATTCATCAATTTGGATGATGTGGAAATGTTCTGGTTTGGTGTACCTTTCGTCAATGTTCTCCTAGGTTTGCGAGAGTTGTTGTTGAATCGAATCATTATTGAACACGTCATCGTTTGGGTTTTGGTATCTTCAATGATCTGTCTGTTGACTGTACGATATGCTGCTAAACAATTCCATCGTGAAGACATCATAACTACGAAGTCATAGTATTCTTCAAATATTACTTGGCTATGCCCAGAGTATGCCCAAGATAAGTTTGGACATGCCAAATGAATTGCTGAGCGATATCAAACAACACGTCGGAGATGAGAAGAAATTCATCAGTGTTGCAGATGCTATCCGCTCAGCATGTCGGAAATTATTGGACCAATTGGACAGCATTGACATGCGACACGGGCGTATTGGAGGAGATGATGATGGTTACAAGAAATGAAGCACAAGAAGCAGTATACACTCTACTCGAATACCTCGAGTCGGACCCCAATCGAGAGGGATTGTTGGATACTCCAAAGCGTGTTATTGATTCTTGGGACGAAGTATTTGCAGGATACAAAACGAATGCTGAGGATTTACTCCAAGCAACATTCAACGCTGAAGGTTACGATGGTATTGTCCTGTTAAGCAATATTGAATTTCATTCAACATGCGAACATCATCTTCAACCGTTCAGTGGAAAAGCGCACGTTGCTTACATTCCGGTTGATCGCATTGTTGGCATCTCGAAATTAGCTCGAATCATCGACCACCATGCACTACGTTTGCAAAACCAGGAACGAATTACAAACGATGTCGCAAACGATTTGGTCCAGCATCTCAATCCTCTCAGTGCAGCAGTTATCGTTCAAGCGTCCCATGGCTGTAT
>JAAZUV010000217.1 GCA_018623995.1 Methanobacteriota archaeon | reverse complement strand
GTTACACTTCATCACTTTACCAACCCACTTTGGTGGGAAGATATGGGGGCGTTTGAAGATGAAGCAAACATTCTGTATTGGATCCGATTTTGCTCAAAGATGTTTGAAGTGTTGAGCGATCGAGTTGAGTGGTGGTGTACCATCAACGAACCAGCTGTCTATGCCTCAATGGGTTATGTTCTCGGAGAATTTCCGCCTGGTGAGCGTTCGTTCAAGAAAACCCGACAGGTTTCGCTGAACCTGATGCGAGCCCATGCTCGATGTTATCGGACGCTTAAATCGATGGAAAATGGAGCTACAAGGAAGATTGGACTTGTCAAAAACATCAATCTGTTTGATCCATATCGACGCTGGAATCCATTGCACCGCTTCCAAGCAAGAATCTTGGATGGAATGTTCAATCGATGTTGGATTGATGGTCTGAAAACCGGTCGTTTCAAGCCACCGTCTGCATTCCGAAGTGTTTCAATTGATGGTTTGAAAGGGAGCAGCGATTTCATTGGAGTCAATTACTACACGCATTTGCTGGCAACTCCATTCATGCCGACCAAGGTTGAGATCGATCCTTTGATTCGGCCATGGGAGGAGCGAACGGATTTCCGCTACCCCATGTATGCTGAAGGTTTGAAGCGTGCATTTGAGATGGTCGCTCCGTTGAATATACCAATCATTGTCACCGAAAACGGAGTCGCTGACGATGATGATGACATGCGTCCAGAACATGTGCGAAGACACCTGCAAGTTACAGCAGAAGCCATTGAAAACGGTCTTGACATTCGTGGTTTTTATCATTGGAGTCTGATGGACAACTTCGAATGGGCAGAAGGATACGAGCAGTGCTTTGGACTGTATCATGTTGATTTTGAGACACAAGAACGAACGCTTCGCGAAAGTGGAAGACTGTATGCAAGCATAGCAGAATCGCATCGAATGCCACAGGTTGTCATTCTTGCAGGTGGCCTTGGTACCAGACTTGGTGACTTGACCGAACATCAACCAAAGTCCTTGGTTGAGGTTGCAGGTCAACCCATTCTTTCGCACATCCTCGACTGGGTGAAAGAACAAGGGTGCAACCGTGCGCTCGTGTTGACAGGGCATCATGGCGAACAATTCGATGGCTTCCTCCATCCAGGAATTGACCTAACTTTCGTCAAGGAACAGCAGCAGTTGGGAACAGGAGGTGCACTATGGAACGCTCGAGATCAATTGGAAGACGAATTTATTCTGCTGTGGGGGGACGATTATCATCCAATCCAATATGCGCCTTTGGTCAATCTTCATCGAGAAACATCTTCGAAACTGACCATGACCGTTACAACTGAACATCACGACGAAAATCTCCAACATCAAGATGGCCGATTGGTCCATTATGCCAAAGATGGTGATGTTCCAAAGGAATTCAATGGATACGAAGCAGGTACTTCAGTTGTCCAGAAATCTGTGGTTGAAGCCTTCGGACAAGAAGGTAAATGGTCGTGGGAAAAGACGGTCTATCCAGCGTTGTCAAAGGACATTCATGTTCACATTGACAACACCAAATTTTGGGATATGGGGACGCCTGAACGTCTTGAACGTCTAGAAGAATTCTTCAACGAATCCAGGTCGTGATGGGGCCATTGTTTCGTAGTCAGATAGGACCGAATCGTTCTCTACGAGAACGAGAATCATACCACCAAATCCTCCACCCATCATTCTGGCCCCAAGCACGCCCTCCGTTGATTGCAACGATGCGACAAGGGCATCAACCTGCGGTGTGCTCACACCAATCGTTTTCAGTGATTCATGGGTTTCATTGAGGAGTTTCCCCAATGCTTCACTATCGGAATTAATCGCTTCTTCGACACGTCGATTCTCAGATTCCACATGAAGACGCTTCGTCTCCTCAGTCGAAGTGGTGCGATAATCTTTGGAATTCAAAGTTCGATGAATTCCCGAATCAACCAACCTGAAGTTCCAGTCAGATGGAATTGACATCGTCGTAGTTGTCTTTGTTGAAAAATCGATAAGGACACATTGCCCCTCGAGAGAATGCATCATTGTCATTTGATCAAGCAAGCCGCAAGGTGTTCCGAGGACCACATGCTCCAATCGTTGCGCTTCCTCACAGGCTGCTTGCCTCTCGATGCCTGTCCCGTGAACACACAGGACGATGCTCAAACAGAGCGCCGCCGATGATGACATCCCTTTTCCAATCGGAATTGAACTTGTAACATCCAACCGTGCAGGAGGCCCTCCTGCTTCCTTCCATAGAGCTACGACCGTTGGTTCGCCATGATAGCCTTCATCAACAAATTCTGCTTCAAGCACAAGCCGATGTTGGGATGCGAAGGCAAGCGAACATCCTCCTGCATAATCGGTGTGCTCGCCAATGATGTTGATTCGACCGGGAATGGATGCACGGCGTTTCATGCAAGCACATCCTCCGTTCTATCGAGGTCAAACCAGACAGGATAATGATCGGAAACGTCGGAGCTGGTCATGTCCCTGTCCACGCCCCAGCGTCCAAAGAAACGGTCCTCAATGTCGCTGGTGAGAACAATGCGGTCGTAGGCGCAGTGTGTGTTTTCTGAGAAGGTTGTATCTGCTGAATCAGGTACAACCCAGAGATAGTCTGGGCTTCGAATCTCAAGCTGATTGAGTTCATACGTTGAAGCATAACTGCAATCTGCATTGAAATCGCCAAGAACGATGATATCTGATTCGGTTGAATTCTGCTTGTACGTTTCAACAACATTGTGCAAAGCAGCCGTTTCATTGAC
>JAAZUV010000216.1 GCA_018623995.1 Methanobacteriota archaeon | reverse complement strand
GCCATGCATCCGTTACCGATGGCTTGCATGGTTACACCATAGTAGAAAATTGTCAAGAAAAACAGTGGATCGACGTTCCGAATTTTCATGTTTCCAATGTTTTGGCCTCCGCCACCGTCATCAGACGAGTTCGAGTTGGCAATTGCAGGAATAAAGACCGTTGAAAGAACAACGATAACACCGAGGAAAACGAAGTATGAGGTCCAAATAACAGCAATGTAGGAACCAATCGCTCGTTTCCGTTCACCCTCAAGGAACTTGATTTCACGAGAGTCGTTGGCTGCTGTGACAAGAATATCTGAAATCTTACCACCAGCCCGATCAGCTTCTGAAATCAACGAAATCGCACGTTTGACCAGAGGCGTTCCAACACGTTCAGCGAATTGAAGAATGACATCACTGAACTTGATACCCCACGAAAGCTGGTCGCTCATCTTCTTGACTTCGTCATTCAGCGCCCCATATTCGGACGTTGCCAGCGTTTGAACAGCCACCGTCATGGAAAGACCACCCTTCCAGTATTCTGCAAGGTCACGAAGGAAATCAGGGAACTTTTCTTCAATCTCGTTCTTTCTGTTTTCGACGCCTTCCCAGTAGAACGAAGCAGGCCAGAGGAAGAAGAAGAACATCAATCCGAAGAAATTCAAGAAAATGGTTGGATGGACGCTAAGCGGACCAAGGCTGTATTCAGGACCAATCCACAACGATTTATTGTTCATGTTCGCAGGAACGCCATCGAAGTACTCAATTTCCATGTTGAATGTAAATTCGTTGATAGGAACGGTATCAGATGCGGATTTGACAATCAATTCGTAACGACTACCAGCATCGATGGAATTCAACTCGATGAGGCATTGATCGGAAGCAACACCAGTATTGCCTTGGTAGTAATCGAGCATTTCACCGTACCGATCTCGGATAGCAACGGTGTAGGTCACGGGTTCACTTGCCTCCGCTTCACACGTCATGGTCAGGGGTTGCATGACCACTTCCCCCCCTGTTGCTTGCGGATCAACACCAGGAACATCGAAATTCTTCCCTCGGAACAGAATGTCTTCCCAAGGCTCATCGCTCCATGTAACGATGTCTGGACTGTCCTGCAACAGCGAACATGATTGGTTCTGAGCGTAGGTCGGCTTTGAATTTCCATTGAATGCTTCATTGTCACCAGTGATGATTCCACAAGCGACGTTGGTGAACATGGGCTCGCCATTGGAAGTTGGGATGAAGCCGGAGTTTGTTGCCCAAACGACGGCCGTCGTCATACCAAGAAGAATCGAGACGAACAAAATACCATACAACTTGGTCATGGTCGAGTCGTCTTTCGGCAGGTCGAGGTTGACGACAATCTTGTTCTTCTTTTTCCGAGCCAAGTATCGTCACCCCCTACATTTCTTGCTCCTTGCTTGATGTGTAGACAAGAACAGCATAAGCAACGTGAATCATCGGCACGAATCCAAGGACGATACCGTACAGCATTCCTTCGGACATCTCAGCACCAGAACCGGATACCCAGAACATGATGACAAGCATGACAATCAGGAACAGCGGCATTGCGACAGCGACAACAATGTACGATTCTGCCAAGAGCGCAATGGATTCCAAGAACTGACCAAGACGTGTTCGATTCTCACGCATGTAGTGTTCAGCACGGTTGAGGAAGTAGAGTTTCAATTGACCACCAGCAGTCAAGGTACCGACCATTCCTTGGAAGAACTCTGTGAGCCAAACCGAAGCAGCACGGTCGACACTGAGTTTCATCGCTGTAATCAGGTCGTAACCGAGCAGTGTAACATCTCGGTACACCATCGCAGCGTCGTCTGCGACGTCACCGTAGATGTCCTTGTTCATAGCAAGAGAGCGGAAAATCTTGGCTGGTGTTGCGTTTGCAGCAGACATCGCAGCTGTGTAGGATGCTGCATATGGAAGATATTTCTCAATCATATCGCCACGGCGCTTTGCTTCACGTTGCGCACCGCTCTTGTTGTACTTCCAAGCAGCAAACGGAACGACAATGGCTCCTATCGCAACCAGAACCACCTTCAAAACTGGAGGGAAGACTTGCGTTTTGTAATCGGGGCATCCGTTCCCTGGTTTGGATTCATCAATTCGGTCGGGATACCAATACTCCCACTCGAAACAAGGTGCTTCAGAAGCAGGATCCTGTTGACTTTCCCATAAATCAATGACACCGATTTCTGGAATGAAGAACAAAGCAACGAAGCCAACACCGAGTGCAGTGATGACGATTGTAGTGACAAACACTGTGGCCATGTAGACCTCAGGCATCATTGGCATGGATGCTTTGACGAGATTATCTGAAAGTTCTTTGTCAGCTCGTGCACGCTTCTTGAATACACCACCGAGGAGGCGGTGACAGATGCGTTGCCAAGCGGTTAGATCCATGGATTCACCTCAACGTAGACCATCAACACGGGCAAGAACTTCATTCGGACGGACGTAGTATTCCGTAACGATTTGCGATACTTGGTCAGCCTTTCGAATATCGTTGAGAACGAGCCACTCAAGAATTCGCTTTCGGGTTCTCAATTCGCGACGCATCTCGTCTTGTGAGAAGTTGATTTTGACCATGATTTTCTCAAGTACGTAGGACTTTCCACTGAAGATGAAATCGTCCGAAGAAACGTCCCAACGGAACACTTCGTTGGTGATAACTTCCATCGAGTTCGGGTCGATACCAACAATCTCGACAATCTGCTTCGTACGTCGAACACGTCGTCCGTTGATACGGGTTTGAATCTGAATC
>JAAZUV010000053.1 GCA_018623995.1 Methanobacteriota archaeon | reverse complement strand
GTCATCCTCTGTATCATCGACCGATTGAGTCGAAATCTCTTCGTTCATCGCAGCCGTGAGCGACTCAAGACCAATTTCGAGTTCCTGTAAGCTCTGGTTGTAGGATTGTTGCTCTTCTTCTGAGAGGAGATTCGTAAAGTCATCTACATTTCTATAGACAATTTCTGGATTGGTTTCCACCTCAACCACCTCTTCTTCAAACCACCCTTGGAGGAAGGATGGATCGACTTCAATTCGTTCTTGATTCACATCGCAAATGCCAACAGGTTCAGCTCCAGTCCAGTCGTTTTGATCTTCACCAAAGAAGGCCATACGACCTGCATCATCAACTTCAACTCCTTCGACCATACCTTTGTGTTCAATTTGCCAAACGATGTTCTTGGTTTCAATATCGAATCCATAGATGTAGAACCATGTTCCAATAATGAGGGTCGATCCATTGATTTTTAGGGATTGGATTGGATAATCGAAGGAAATCAAGTCGTCAAGATGTTCATCCTTTAATGAGAGTAGGTCACCATTGTCCAATCCCAAGTACAGGCTTGATGCATCTGTTGTAGTCGCCTTCACACGGCCGTTCAACTCTCGACGATGTAGCAATCTCTCATCCGAATATATTTCCAATTCCAGGGCTTCTTCTTCTCCGGGTACGAGTGCGTGTCCTTCCCGTGCGACAAACCATGTTTGGCCTGCACCTGCTCCAGCAGCAACAATGTCTTCTCCAATCTCCCCACGCTGCATTCGTTGGAAGACAATGTTGAGTTGATTATCTGTTTTTGCAACTGTTTGGTTTTCGAGAACTAAGAATACTGAGTCATTGCTCGTCGCGAAGGAACGAACATCTCTCTGAACCATATTGTACTCCTGCCCATCCAATGTATATTGGCGAAGTGTGCCAATTCCATCGAGTGCAAGGATTTGCTTACCTACTGATAATTGTGCTCCTCCAGCATCGAATTCGGATGTCCAAATTTCTTCAGCATCCATCGAATAAACGTGCAATCCATTGGTCTCATCCAAGACGACGATCTTGTTTGTGCTCCAAGCAAGATCAACAATTTTTGAGTTGACATGAATTTTCGACAAAACATCTTTTGCATCACTTTCCACATCAACGCACTGAACCAATCCATCCATGTTCCCAATCAACAAGTGGCCAGATGTCGGATGCAATGCAATTGCAGTTACGCTCGATTTCTGATGGAGTGCATCAATCACTGGAAGCGTTTCGACCATGCTTGCCACAAGCATTCACCAGTTATATGCTCATGTGTCAATCGTTCAATCCGTTTGTTACGCGATTGATACAAAAGCATTTTTTTATCACGCAGTAGAGCATTTATCATGCGAGTATGGTTTGTAACCGTTGTTTTTCTTGCAATGGCCATGTCTCCAATCATCAACCATCCAACTATGTTGGACGACGACCATGAGAATATGCAATCATCCAGTCCGATTGATACAACGCTCTCCTCCGCTTCAGGATGGATCACAGGTGGTGAAGAAATTACCATTACAGGAAGTGGATTCTCGGCCCTCGATGACACGAATGTGACGTACGATGGGATCAATCATCAATGGACAAAGACGACCGCAGACTACGGAAGCGAGGCAGGGCATGAAAATGCAATGGTAATCGACTCGAATGGCCATGTGCACATCGTCCATGCCAGTGGCGATACTTACGCATTCACACACAGTGTCTACGACGGTTCTTCTTGGACACCCAATGGCATCAAAAATTGCGAAGGAAGTTATTGCTGGGGTACGGATATGGTCATTGATGACAACGATGAACTCCATGCCGCTTATTCGACAAATACAGGCCTAATCGTGTACATGCATTATGACGGCTCTTCATGGGCTTCAACCCAAGTCTCCACGGGTGCAAAGGTGGGCCCAGTTGGCATCGCAGTGGATTCAAACAACCATCCTCACATCTCGTTTACCGGCTACCACCAGTACTGCGGCAATGGTCTTCGACTTGCATCGTTTGATGGGGCAGCATGGACAACCAATGTCATTGAATCAGGCGGCAATAAGGGATGTGATTCTGCACTTCTCATTGATGGTAATGATAAGGCATACATCTCGTATCTTGACCGCAGCCAATCGAAATTGAAGTTTACGACGAACAAAAGTGGGTCATGGATTCCTTA
Source organism: Methanobacteriota archaeon (assembly GCA_018623995.1). Taxonomy (GTDB): domain Archaea; phylum Thermoplasmatota; class Poseidoniia; order Poseidoniales; family Poseidoniaceae; genus MGIIa-L2. The sequence goes on along the minus strand of JAAZUV010000053.1, from coordinate 6,318 downwards.
CGCTCCAGACTCTGGTGGATTCAGCACGGGCTATCCTGGCTCTGACACTTCGTTGGCAGTGGACCAACAAGGTCGATTCCACATTGCCCACTTCGATAGCCATGAAGACAACGAAGATCTGCGTTATTCAGTAGGCGTACCAAATGGAGCATGGTCAACCACTGTTGTCGATTCATCAGGAGATACTGGTCGAAACCCTTCGATCGCCATCGATGCGGCTGGCGATCCTCACATTGTTTATCGTTCTTGGAGCGGTTGGAAATTGAAGTATGCTACGCTCAACCCATCGTCGCCAAACTGGCAGGTCAGTACCATCGAAAATGGCGGTAGCGCAACAAAGGGCACAGGTGAATCAAATTCAATCGTCATTCATGATGGAACGATTCATGTCGCATATTCCGATGAGACAAATGGCGTACTCCGCTATGCGACAAAATCAACCGGCGTGACTGTGACGAATGAGATTACAGTCAAGTTCGGTCAACTTGGTTCGGTTACAGCTGATGTTCTTGACGATGGAACGATTCGCTTCACGACACCCGCAGTTGCAACTCCAGGGATTGTCACGTTGTCACTCATTGACTACGAAGGTGTTGAGCATCAATTGTCCTCAACATTCGAATTCATCGATCAGAATGACCTCGATGGAGATGGTGTTCCGAATGCCAACGATGATTGTGAAGAGGTTGCAGGTACATCTTCGCAGGATGTAAACGGCTGTCCAGACGATGATGGTGATGGTTACAGTAACGATGGAGATGCGTTTCCGAACGATGTGAATGAGTGGTTGGACAGCGATGGCGATGGCGTTGGAAACAATGCTGATGCGTTCCCGAACGATGCGACTGAAACAACTGATTCAGATGGGGATGGCGTGGGTGATAATGCAGACGCATTCCCGCAGAATGCCTTTGAGACATTGGATTCAGACGGTGATGGTGTTGGTGACAATTCCGATGAATTCCCCAACGATGCAACTGAGACCAAAGACACAGATGGTGACGGTGTTGGCGATAATGCCGATATGTTCCCTATGAATGCCTTTGAGCAATTCGATTCCGATGGTGATGGTGTTGGCGACAACTCAGATGCGTTCCCGAACGATGCAACAGAATCAGTGGACTCGGATGGTGACGGTGTTGGCGACAACGCTGATGCGTTCCCGGACGATGCGACGGAGAGTGTTGATTCCGATGGTGACGGAGTTGGCGATAACGCCGATGCCTTCCCGAATGATGGTAATCGTTCGGCAGATGCGGATGGAGATGGCGTTGACGATACGATCGATGACTGTCCCAACAGCTCAGCGACGGATGTCGTCGATGAGACTGGATGTGTCGTCCAAACCGATTCGGATGGCGATGGAGTCGAAGACATATACGACCAGTGTCCTGATGTGAATGCATCCGAGCTTGATCTCAATGGCGATGGATGTTTGGATGATGCAGATGGAGATGGCATCCTTGATTCGGTTGATGAATGTCCTGAAACAGAATCAGGACAATCTGTTTCAGAAGTTGGCTGCAGTGATGCCCAACTCATGGAAATCGATACGGATGGAGATGGTGTTTCAGACCTTGATGATACGTGTCCAGGAACGCCTGAAGGAACGACCGTTGATGCCTTTGGTTGTGAAGTTCAACAATCTGAAGGTAATGATGAAGCTACATCTGAAGCGGAGTCCTTCTTTTCAGGAGGTGACACGGTGACAACAACACTCGGAGTTAGTGCGGTCTTGCTTGCGTTGTTTACACTGCTTCAGACGAATGTAGCAGCAGCATTGCTTCCTGATGCCTTCCGTTGGGTGCAGGTTTTGCGCAAGAATTCGAAATTGACGAAGGAAGAGCGAAACGAGCTCACATATTTACAATCCATCGTTCAAGCGTATTTCGACAATCCACAAGAACTCGCGGATGAATTGAATCAATTGAAAGGCGATTTGACTGGACGATACACGAACAATGAGATCAAAAAACAAACGCGAGAGAAACTCTTCACGCTCATTGATGATCTCTTAGTCTCTTCACCCCGTGAGTTGTATCAGATTGCACACAACGATGCATATTTTGGTCTCGCAGGCTCCATTGATTCTGAGGACCGTAAGAAACTTCTTCAAGAAAAATTGGCGATGAGCGATTCCAACCGTTCGGTTGGAACACCTCCAGGACCTCAGCAGTCCGAAGAAGTTCGACCTCCAATCAACGCTGTTGGTGCTGTCCAAGATGATGGATATGAATGGTTGGAATGGCCTCAGGATGGAGGTGTCTGGTACTATCGTACGGCTTACTCGAACACAACCTGGCAGAAGTGGCAGTAAGTCGTATCTCATCGACTTGAACAACTTCAAGACTGATGATTGTGCAAATCGATACCTTGCTCATCTTCAGCAAGTTTCTCTTGCTTTGATGCATCGTTTCGTTCTGCTTGCAATCGGTCAAGGTAGGCTTGATCGATATCACCTGTGACATAGTTGCCGTTGAAGCAAGAACTGTCGAAACCATCGATGTTGGTTTCCTTGTGACGAGTCACTTCTTCCAAATCATCAAGTCGTTGATAGAAGAGTTTGTCCGAACCGATGGTGGTGTTGATTTCTTGGATGGATTTTCCATCGGCGATGAACTCGTCAACTGCGGGCATGTCAATTCCGTAGACGTTAGGATGACGAACCGGTGGTGCTGCAGAAGCAAAGTAGACCTTCTTTGCACCAACTTCTCTTGCCATTTCGATGATTTGAGCGCTCGTTGTTCCTCGGACGATTGAATCGTCAACGAGAAGAACGTTCTTGCCTTCAAATTCTCGAGGTATAGCGTTGAGCTTTCTTCGAACTGATTTCATTCTCATTTCTTGCCCAGGCATGATGAACGTGCGTCCAACATACCGATTCTTGACGAAACCTTCCCGATAAGGTACGTTCAGTGTGTTTGCCATTTGAATGGCTGAAATTCGTCCAGAATCAGGAACAGGAATGACAGCATCAATGTCATGATCGGGCCAATCCTCGAGGACACGTTCAGCAAGCCTTCGACCTTGGTTCAGTCGTGCTTGGTAAACGGAGATGCCATCGATGGTGGAATCTGGGCGAGCGAAGTAAACATGTTCGAAAATACATGGAGTGAAGGCCTTCTTTTCTGCACATTGTTTGGTAAACAAGTGGCCTGAGGTTGAGATGAAAATGGCTTCTCCAGGTTGTACATCTGCAACAACGTCGAATCCAAGCGCCGTGATGGCAACGGATTCACTTGCAACGACCCACTCTGTACCGTCTTCGTAGTCCCTCTTACCGTAGATCAGCGGTCGGATGCCATGGGGGTCGCGGAATGCAAACAATCCGTAACCGTTGACAAGACCGACACAGGCATATCCTCCACGGACGGTTGCATTTACGCTCTTGATTGCATCAAAGAAATTGTCAACGTCTAGGAACGGTTCACCATTGATGTTCATTTGATTGCCTGAAGCATCGAGTTGAACAGCAAGATGGTTCAAGAGCACTTCAGAGTCACTGGTCGTATTGACGTGACGTCGATGTTGAACGATTAATTGTTGAGCAATTTCGCCGCTGTTGGTGAGGTTCCCATTGTGTGCAAGTGCTAGGCCATAAGGCGAATTGACGTAGAAAGGTTGGGCTTCCGCAGTTGAAGACGATCCAGCAGTAGGATATCGTACATGACCGATGCCGATGTGGCCAAGCAACTTCTGCATGTGCCGCTTGTAAAAGACATCTGATACGAGGCCGTTCCCTTTGCGGAGATTGAATTTCTCGTTCTGTTCCGTGACGATACCTGCCGCATCTTGTCCACGGTGCTGAAGGACGGTGAGGCCATCATACAATGCTTGGTTCACGTTCGAACCAAGTCGTCCAACGATGCCGATGATGCCGCACATGTGAGTCCCTTGGTTGCGGACAGTCGCGCCGCCTTTGTATTCCTTCCCCCTAAATTTGCTTAGGCCTTGGGTCGGTGGGATTTCTTGTTCCAACTGTAGGTGCGCATGCGAGCAGTCTTGCCATATCCACAAGAAGCACAAACGCCCTTTTGCTTGTGATATGCGTTTCGTCCACAGCGTCGGCAGCGGATGTGTGTTGTCTTTTGACGACGACCCATGGATGGTGTACCCTTTGACATATGCTCACCTCGATATCCTCGCCACCTACCTCCTCCTTATGAAGTCAACGATGGGCTATGGCTCGGGATTTGATCAGAGATCGTCATCGTCCTTGGATTCAAGATTTACGAAAGAAAGCAAAATCATGATGCCAACAGCGATGAGAATGGCCATGCTTGCGACAATAAAGTGAATTATGTTGTAAAGAATTTGAGCTCGCTGTGAACCATTCTCTTCCATCAAGAAGCCACCTTGAGTTGTAAGCATCAGTGTGACAAAGATGCCGAGAACCGCTGCATACACCATCGAAATCCACGGAGCAGTAGGCTCCTTTCGACTCTTCGAATATCGGAACATGTTGACGACAAGGAACACGGAAGCAATCGTGTATGACGTGAGGAACGCATTCAGGAATCGGGTCAAGCCACGTTCCGCATCGTAGGACGAGTTACCTGCAAGAATGATCATGGCAATGATCGGCAGAAGGAACAGTATTCCGGCGACAATGAGATTTTTTGGTCCAATGCGATTACTCATCATCGTCACCTCCGAGGTTGTTTTTGATGATGTTCGCTGCTTGTGTAAGTTGTTCCGAATTTGGGGGCGGGAGTTTGTCGAGTCCTGGACGCTTGCGCTCAAATTGCCAGATGGCAAGGCCGAAGCAAATGATGGTCAAACCGACGCCGGCAAGGAACCCAAGTAGATCGCTTGCTGCATACAAGACCGATGTATGAAATTCTTCGGACATCGTTTCGGAACCATCAACTACAACGCTGATGGCGAGAAGAAGAAAAGAGAATCCTCCTGTGAGGTACAAGACTCGAGAGGTTTGACTGATACGTTGACCGATAAGGTTGACCAAATATCCACCTGCAAGAAGAAAACTGCTCATCGCAAGGAGGAATGTTGGTTTGAAAATCATCCAAAAACGATTGGTTTCGCCATCCCACACAGTCGATGGAAGCCAATCGCTTTCGTTCCAGTGCATGGCTTCGAGCAAGGCAAAGCCAAGAACAAACATCAACAGGCCGAGTGGGCGTAACTTTGGAGAGAATCTCTGAACAGGTACGTCTCCTGCAAATAACGCGATATACAATCCAAGAAACATCAGAGTCGTGGATGGTAGGACACTTACGAACAAGGCACTCGATGCTGCGGAAGGAGAAGACGGAACGGTGAGGAAAGAGACGCTGAAAAGAAGAATCCCTACGCCCCCAATCACTTTGCCAAACCTCTGTGCTCCGGAATCTTTCCGGAATTGAAGCCCAAAGGATAGAAACACCAAACCCAGTGGCGCCCAGAGTAGGAGTGCGACTTTGAGTTCGTTTTCCATGTGTATCTTTCACCCCGCTCGATTTATGAATATGGCTGTAAATCTGCTTTTTGTGGCACCGTTTGAAGTGGAGTCATGCTACGACAGCAATAAATACCCGACGATGGTCGGCAAACTGTTCAGGTGATGACCATGGTAAAGATGCCACGTCAAATCAAGCGCTACAGTCCTTCTGCTGGTAAGCACACGCTCCACACAGTTGAGCGTGTCAAGAAAAAGCGAGCTTCGGAACTTCGCTGGGGTCAGCGACGTTTCCGTAAGGTCATGCGTGGGTACCGTGGTTTCCCACGTCCAAAGCCGGATGGCCGAGAAAAGCCAACCAAGCGCGTCAACATTCTCTACCGCTGTACTGAGACTGGAAAGGCTCACTATGCACCGTGCAAGCGAGCCAAGAAGTTCGAATTAGTCGATCGATGAGGTGAAAAGAATGGTAGGCCAATTTATGAAAGTTTCATGCAAAGACTGCGGTAATGAAACCGTGATTTTCTCTCGTGCGACCACCGTCATCTCTTGTGATGTCTGTGGCGCTACGTTGACAAACCCATCTGGCGGAAAAGCGAATCTCGTCGGCTGCACTGTTCTCGAAACAATGGAATGAGGAGGCTGAGCCTCCATGTCGAAATCCGACCTCATCTACCCTGAAGAGGGCGAACTCGTCGTTGTAACAGTTCACAGTGTCAAGCAAAACGGAGCTGATGTATCGCTCGATGAGTACGAGGGTGTCGATGGATTAATTTTCATTGGCGAAATTGCCAGTGGTTGGATTAAGAATATTCGTCGATTCGTTCGTGAAGGTCAGCGTTTGGTTTGCAAAGTCATGCCAAGTCGCCGCGATGGCAGTTCGCTTAAGCTCTCGTTGAAATCGGTTTCAGAGGAGCGCC
>JAAZUV010000052.1 GCA_018623995.1 Methanobacteriota archaeon | reverse complement strand
GAAGGTCCAAACGCCCTCATCAGCACCTATCTCCTCAGAATGAATGACGAAATAATCACCAGCTGAAATGGAGTAACTCGCATCCCGATCATGGAATGATATGTTGGATCCAATCACTGAGTAGACTTCAGCATCATTCACAAATCCAGAAAGAGAGGAATTGAGGTCACTTCCTTGTTCGTTCAGTTGGAATGAGACACGAGCGGGATCAAGGGTTTGGTCAAGCGTTGTAATCCTGACAACATGGTAGCCATTGTCAAGAGCACGGACGCTCACGGTCATCTGAGGTGGTGCTTTTTCTGCAGTACTCAATGCACCTTGCATGAGAACGAAGACCATTCCAGAAAGCATAACTGTGATGGCAAGAAGAAGAACCGTTGCAATGACGGGGCTTACGGCCTCATCATCGTGTTGCATCTTCGCCATGCCTTGCGCTGGCATCGATAAGACTTGAACACACCGATGAATTTCGACAACAATACAATATTACAGAACCCACAAAGGTTTGTCGCACTCCATCGCCCGCTTGATGCCACCGATTGGGCCGAGTATTCTCAACAAGACCTCCGTGATGAGATCGTTTTGGAACATAAGATAGCCCATGTTTTTTGAACGGAGAGAATTTTTCAAGGCACGTCCAAAGCAGGAGTCAATCCGATCTTGGTAAGCCGTTAACGGCGTTCCATCCCGCTTGAAATCAATGTAAGCCTCTGCTGCAAAACACCCCGAAATCATCGCTTGAGAGATGCCCCCTCCATTGGATGGCATCACCAATCCAGCAGCATCACCTACTGCAATGACATTCTTGTCGACCATCGTTTTGATGGGTCCACCCATTGGAATCCATCCGCCCCCAATGGAGAGGATTTCGAACCCAAGGTCTTCACAGAATTGTTGAAGATGTTCTTTGACTGACCCCTTGAGTGCACCCGCTCGAACTCCGAGGCCAACGTTTGCGGTATCCGGGCCTTTTGGAATAATCCACGCATATCCTTTTGGCGCTACACTTCCAAGGAAAACATCGAACGTTTCAGGAACATTACCACGAACTTGAGCGTAAGCTGTTGGTACCTGATCTGCAGGCCGGTAATTCTTGTCTTTTCCATGCAAACATCGTGCAACATGTGCGAGAGAACCACTCGCATCAATCAAAAGATCGCATGTATAGCGTCCTTTCTCAGTGACGATAAGGAGCGAATCCGTCTTTGTACGACGTTTTACGTTGGTAACCGGTTCGGACATTCGAATTTCTGCGCCGGCTTCAACCGCTTTTTCAGCAAGGTATCCATCGAATTGCAATCGATGGCCAGCAAACGCATCCAGATCGAAATTGTATGATTTTCCACTGGGCAGGAACACGCGCATATGGTCAAGTCGATGAAGCTGAATCCGGTCCGGAAACTCAAATGATTGCTTCAGCCACTCGTGATCATCGATTCCGTGGAACGTACCAACCACTTCTCCCCAATTAGGAATGCATTCGCCACATTGTGCCGGATTGCCCACGATTGCTCGACGTTCAAGGATGAGAACATCGATGTTCTCTTCAGCCAAGCGTTGGGCGCATGATGTGCCTGCAGGGCCTGCACCAACAACGATGACTTCACGATGCTCAACATTCATCATTTCACCTCAAGCATGTCGTTGGTGAACGTTTTCAGCCACTTGCATGAGGAGCGATTTTGCCATTGATGATGGAAATTGGTCAAGCTCGTGAACGGCTCGTTCAAGGTGGGTGAGCATCAAGGATTCTGCATACGTGATGGAGTCTGACGTCTCGAGGAGGCCCATGAGTTCGTCCCACATTCCATCGTTGAAGTTGTTGAGGATTTCAGCAAGTTGACGTCGTCGATCTCCATGAAGCAAGGTGAGAGCGTGAATGAGTGGAAGCGTCATTTTTCCTTCGATCACGTCTTTTCCTCGTGGCTTGCCCATGCGCTCATCGCCCCGCAGATCAAGCAAGTCGTCCATGAGTTGGAAGGCAATGCCAAGCTCCATTCCAAACCGTCCCAGTGCTTGTGATTGTTCTTTGCTTGCACCCGCAATGATTGCAGCGCTCTCACAGACGGCAGCAAATGGGCCCGCTGTTTTCCCACGAACGATTTGAAGATAATCTTCAGGTGAAGTGGAGAGGTCAAGAACGTGGTCAAGTTGCTTGAATTCAGAGACTGCTATGTTTGCACATGCTTCTCGAATTAAGTCAATACACTCCTTCGTGTATCGTCCACTGAGGCCATATCCCTGTACGAAGAGCCAATCGCCTGCAATGATCGCTTTCGGCTGACCGATTCGCTCGTGAAGGGTTGTTACGCCTCGACGCAACTTGGCAGCATCGTTGATGTCGTCGTGGATGAGCGTGGCTGTATGAATTAGCTCAAAGGCCATGGCAAGATCCATGATTTCGTCAATATCGCTTCCACCAGCCACCTCATAGCAAAAGATACCAAGCAGCGGCCGTAGTCTTTTGCCACCGCTTAGTAAGATTTCACCAGAGAGTTGTGCAACCTCTCCTGCGCCCTTTTGCAGTTCACGTTGAATCAACGCATCCAATGCTATGTTGACCTTTTCACGAAGGTCTTCAAGGCGCAGAAGCTGTGCTTCGGAAATTGCTTGCACAGTATAGACGACGAGGGTGCCCTTCTTAACGAGTGGGCTACGCCCATAGATTGCTGAGGGGCCCTCAGCCGAGGTGAATGTATGGAAGATGAGCGCTTGGTGTTCCTCTCGACTTCATCGCATGGTGATGGTGTTCGTCAACAAATCGAGAAGGTTCTCGAGCAGCGAAGCAACACCTTCAACGCCATTCTCCGCCAAGCCCCAACCATTGATGATGCGATTGCATTGCTAAACGATGGTGTTGGCGATTTGGTTGCAATGAGTCCAGAGAACTGGGACCTCCATCAGAGCGACAATCTTGCCATCGTTGGACTGTTGTCACGGCGAGAACCAACCTGGGTTCTCGTGAGCGATGATAAACCAGAATATCTCATCAAACATGCACGAATCGTTTGTCAACATCCACTCATTCAACGCCAAATGCTTCGATTACGTCAAGATCTAAATCTCCTTGAGAAAGAGGATGTTGATGTTCGCCTAGAGGTCGATTCTCGCGAGGAAATAGAACGACTCGAAGAGTTAAGGCTGGACGGAGAGATTGATGGCTACGTCGTAAAACGTTCTCAATACAATTTGCTCTCAGGAAAAACACGTCGACATACGCTCGGATTGCAGAAAGGATCACCAGAACGCTCGCACTTTGTACCTCCTCCGCTCAATGGATTCACGCTCATTGTTGGACGTGTTGGTTTTCCAAAGCAGAGAGTGGAGCACATTCTTGATCCCTCTGCTGAGTTTGCCTATCGAATTGAATCCGCTCTACTGGAAAGTATTCCGAGCGATCTTGTCGAACTCACAGGAATTCATGTTGAACAACGTGGCGTTGGTACCATTCTTCGCGAAGCGAAAAGAAACAACGACGATTGGACCATGTCTGCAATGATCGACACGGAAAAGAGAGTACGCGAGTCCGGAACACGTGTTGAGATGCGAATCGAGACCTTAAGTGTCGATGGAAAGGTGAGTGCTTGTGCTGAACAGGTCGGACCTATTGAGAAGCATCGGATTGCTATGGTGAATTTGCTGCAAGAGTGGGGGAGTGTTCTAACCACCCTCACTTCTGAGCATCAAGCAACAAACCGTAAGATACGAAACATGCCTGATGAATTCCATGAAGAGCGACCCGCAATGATGCGTATTCATTCCGATGAGTCGGAGTAGCCTAGAAGTCGACGAGCTTCTTCCAAGGCATCCTCGGTGCGATTTTCCCCAACAAGGACGATTTCAAACCCGTTCTCGGTGAGATAGCGTTCCAATTCGACGAGAGCAACGTCAGGATTTGGATCGCAGAGGTTTGCGATGATTTCGTCGATTTCACGTCCAGTCGCTTCCCATCCCCCTGCTGCTTTTTGCAATTCGATTGCGAATCGCTCAACGATTTCCACAGCCGAACGGCTTGGTGTTTGAGCTTCTCTTAGAGACTCAGCAACAGCCTCATGCTGCTCTCGTAGTTGTTGAACCTCAACCAGCGTGGACTGTAACACGCCCCGAAATTCTTCCAGATTGTTGTTCTTGGAATATCGTCTGTGTGCTTTCTCCAATTTACCGTTGATGGAAGATGCACCTGCGGCGATGGCTTCCTTGGCTTTGACCGCCTGAACAATCGCTTCGCTGGCAAGTTGAATTCGTTGGCTCAGTGTGTCGTTGAACCTCCGTGTTTCATCGGCAAGATCACGGCGAACAATTTCACGTAGCGTGTTGCCCAACTCATTGGCTTGTTTGAGCATGGTCCGTGCAGTTTTCTCAGCGGTTACCATTGACTCACCGACATTCCCTGTATGCCGAATGTGTTTGAAGGTTTAGCCGAATTCGACCTTGATTGAGGGGTATCTCGTACTCGTTCACACAAGCGAAAAACGGCTCATTGATACTGATTTGACAGCGAAACCACATATACTGTAAGGAAACAACAACGGTTAGGTGAAGCAATGAGCAATCGTTCGAGTCTCTTGTCTGAACTTTATCAGGCACGTCTTGAGGACCTCAAGGAGATTGCTTCGGCCTATGGTCTGGCAAAAAATGGCTCTGTTGAGTATCTCCGGGCTCAATTGATCCGCGACCTCATTTTACCAGAGTGGGATTTGACCTTGGATGGTCTCAAAAACATCCTCAACAGTGACCTCGGCGACCTTCTCGGCGTCTTTGGAATCAAGAAAACTGGTTCACTACGAACCCGCCGCCAACGTCTCTACCTGCACCTCAACCACGATCCAAAACAACTCAAGGAAGAGAACCTTGACAAGATGACCAAAGAGGAACTTCACGCATTGTGCAAAGCCTTGGAACTTCCACGTTCAGGCAATCGTCAAACACTCCTTATTCGTGTTGCAGGTGTTCTATCTGCACAACACAAGAACTGGGGTACAATCAAACGTTCCCTCAAGAGAGGTGGCGGCTCAGTCACAATTCCAACGCCTGGAGACTCTGACCAAGAAGAAATCGAGACGGCTTCCATCGAAGAAGAAGTTGAGAGCTTCGTTACTGAGCATCCCGAAGGATGGACCTTCGAAGACGAATCCGAGTTGATGGAATCCATAGATAGCGGTGGTATTGACACCTCGCTTTCCGAAGTAGCGGCTTCTATAGAAGAGACACTTGTCTCCCATCGAAAAGAAATCGAGCAACCTGTACCTCCAATGCTGCAGGAGCTTTCTTCGGAAGAGCCGACGCTGGAAGAAGAGGCAGCCTTGTTGGAAATATCCTCTCGAAGAGCAGAAGTTGAAGCGGCAGCCCGAGACTATCTCTTGGTAGGAAGTACAACCGATATAGAGGACATGAACACGTTTATCTCAAGTCTCTCCAATCACGGCTTTGCAGTCGAGTTGGCACGAGTACAGGATGCTATTAGGACCATCATTATGGAAACAGCCTACCGCTCTGAGCAAGAACAGAATGCACTTTCTAGTAAGCCAGGTTCATGGTCTGAACGTGAAGCGATTCGAATGTTTGAACAAATGCGTCCACAACTTCGGGAGAGGATTCCTGAAATTGTTGCTGGACGACGAGGAAATCTCGTTCAAGCACGAATGGAGTTTGAAGAAGAGGCACGAACGCTCGGTCTCGATTTGAGAAGTCCAGCCGTTTCTGGCCGTCTTCATGCCTTGTTCGATCTTCATCTCGAAATCAGTGAGGCGGAGGAACTGCAAGACCCATCGGCTGCACGACGCAACCGTATGTTACGTATCTTGTATCATGGTGCAGTCCATTTGCCCGATGATGTGCGTCGGACCATCGAACGTCTTGAAAGAAATCTTCCCTCGTTCGAATCGCTTGTTGAGACCGTTCTTGAGAGCAGTGAGGGCGACTTTTCGGAGGCTCAACAGAGTCTCATTATTCGGTTCCTTGAGTCAAAGGGCTATCTTGTCAATACTTCGGAACTGCGTCCACGTGTCCTAGCATGTGCAGGAATTGTTGGTACGGAGTTGGGATATTTGACACCGAATCAAATTCCACGATTGGCTCCGGGAATCCTTGTCAGTGATGAGCACGTCGATGCTATCGTTGCTGAATTGAAATCCCTTGCTGCAACATTCAAGCCTAAGCAGGTTGAGGAAGAAGAACCAGAAATGCAACTCGCAGAATCCGTTGCTGATGCATCAGATCGAGTCGGTGGCGTGCGTGGCCAGATTGACCGAGTCGATGCGTTGCTCTCTCGCCTTCGATTGCAAGATGGTCAGTGATGACTCTGAGCGTAGAAGTTCTGAATCACTGTGGTGACTGATTGAATGTCAGTAATGTCTCGAGCGATGAGATCCTCGATGATCTGTTGACGCTGTTGGACGTGCTTCTCAAAGACATCAGGCGTTACACCAGCTGCTTTGCAGATAACTTCCCTGAGATTGGATGGAATACCTGTTTCTTCGATTTGATCTGTTGCAGCATTGTACTTCCAGATCGTGTTCAATCGAGGCTTTGATCCTTCCATACCTGCAATTTCTGCAACTTCAGTGATCTTACGTGCAGTTTTCCCATTGACGTGGAGTCGTGCTTGGATGATGATGAGGTCGAGACCAGTCAGCATGATTGGTGGCACATTCATCGGTGGATTGATCATACGAGTGACGGTTTCTTGGGCAGTGTTGGCGTGAAGGCTACCAAAGGAACCATCGTGACCAGTGTTCATCGCTGTCAAGAGCGTTGCAGCCTCAGGTCCACGAACTTCTCCCACGATGATACGGTCTGGACGCATACGCAGACTCGATTTCAAACAATCGTTCATGTCAACTTCAGGTGTTCCATCTGGGCGTTCTCGTCGTGTTTCCATTCGTAGCCAGTGGTCGTGATAGACTTGCAATTCAGCGGTATCTTCGACCGTTAGAAGACGGCGATGCCATGGAATGTACATTCCAAGACAGTTGAGCGTGGTTGTCTTACCAGAACCTGTTCCGCCAGCAATAACAAAGTTCGCTGGTCGGCTATCGAGCCCTTCAATCCAGACCCACATCATGGCAGCAAGACGTGAGTTGACCGTTCCAAACTTGACCAAGTCAATCATCGTCAATGGGTCCTCCTTGAATTTTCGAATGGTCAATGTTGGGCCATCTGGTGATACAGGCGGAATTGTACCGTTGACACGGGATCCATCAGGTAGTCGACCATCGAAAATAGGGACCATTCCAGGACCATCACCAAGAGGTACGTTCGTGAATGCAGCAATGTTCTTGGCAATTTGAAGGCCTGCCTCATCGTTGATCCAAACATTCGTACGGCACATGCCATGTTTTCGATGAGCAACTTTGACACATTGTGTTCCACCATTGTACATGACTTCTTCCAGATTGTCGTCTTCAAACAAGACCGCAAGGTCTCCATGTGGATTTGGTGCTACCGAGCCTTCGACATGGTAAATTGGGGAAGGATGGTTCGATTCAGTGTAGATTGTGACATTTCCGTATTGTTCGAGAATTTGTTCAGACATTGTTCAACCTCCGATGAGTTTTGTTGCACCTAGGAAAATGAACATTGACATGGCCATCCAACCAGGAACGAACCACATAGTGTCTCGCATACGGCCCAACATTCGGCCAGAGACTGCGACACCGACAGCACTTGCGGCAGCAAAGAACAAACTGAATGTCGAGAGGAAGCCTTCAATCTGGAAGCCGGATGAAGCAGGTGTGAAGAGGCCCACGAGGAATCCGATGAGGCCTGGAAGGCCGATGCAGACGAACAGCACAATGAGAATCCCTCGGCCTTGGAGTTCCGACTCTCGCTTGTTCATGAGATCGTTCAAACGCTCGTAATCCATGGAGAGATTCATCAAAATCTCTTGGAGAGGAGCGTTTTGTTCAATTGCAGTTTCAAGAAGATGCATAACACGTTGAACTTGCGACGAGCGAGACTTTGTAGCAAAACTCGAGAGTGCAGCATCGAAGGATGAGGAGTGGCTTTCTTTGAGCGTTTCTACAAGGAGTGGGCCAAGTGGTGCGGGCGCAGTTTTTGCTTGATGTTGCATGGCTTCCTGAATACCAAGCCCTGCACCAACTTCATCGGACAATCCTTCCAAAAAGGAGGGTAGTGCGTTTTCGATTTTTCGTCTTCGTATGCGCTCACGGATAGGAGGGATGCCTCCGCCAATCATGGCGAGTCCTACGACACCAAGCATCAGCATCAGTGGCTGATTGCTGAATGATTCAAGGAAACGGAAGAGCATGATATCACAATCCAGGGTCCTTTGTATGGGTCTTAAGGCCAATCATGATCATAGCGAAGAGGGTTAGGAAAAGACCGATGTTGACAACAACGTCGATGGTTGATTGTTCTGGCATGCTGAAGAACGAACCCATGTCTCCAACAAGCTGTGGAAACAATCCGAGAACTGCGAGAATGATTGGACCAATCATGCCAATGGACAGCAACGATTCTGGAACGCCACTCAAAT